>NZ_JADPKU010000047.1:0-557 GCF_023074095.1 Bradyrhizobium sp. 137 | reverse complement strand
AACTCGTAAGGCCGGTGGGCCTTGCCCTTGCCGATGCACTCCACCTCGGGCGCGTGCAGCGAATAGACCTTGGGTCCACGCCGGTGCTGCTTCTGCTCCAGCACGCGTCGCGCCCGCGCCAGCATGCGCTCCAGCACGATCCCGGCAAGCAAGTCGGCGTTGCCCCCGAGTTTGCGGCCGATGTCGCGGATAATGCGGCCGAGATAGGTCTTGAGCTTCTTCAAGGCCCTGTTGGCACGCTTGAACTGCTTGGCGTGGGCATAGCGCTGATGCTTGATCAGCGCGAACTTGCCCACCCTGGCAGAGGACTGGCGCAGCTTGACGCCGTACCTCTTGGCCAGCCGCACCAGGATCTCGCGGGCGCGGTTCAGCAGCCGCGCATCGGTGGGGAACATCACGTTCTTGGGCTGCACCGTCGTGTCGACGATGACGCGATTGAGATCGGACGGCTTGAGCGCCTCGGTCTTGGTGGCAACCGAAAGGCTCTCCTGCAGCAAAGCCTGCAGCTTCTCCTCGCCCATCCGCTGGCGCCAGCGCGTCAGCGAAGAGCGATCGAA
>NZ_JADPKU010000040.1:0-563 GCF_023074095.1 Bradyrhizobium sp. 137 | reverse complement strand
AAGGAATTCCCGGGACTGAGGGGACTCGGTGCCAATTCTTCTTTTGCTCAATTAGCGTTTGCGTTGGCCGCCGATGGCTTCACGGACAAGGGTCTCTTGCGACTAACCGATGATAAAATCGATCGGGCGCTGAAGAAGCTGGACGAAATCAAGCCGCACATCACGAAGTGGTGGACAGCGGGCGGGGAGCCCATACAGCTTCTCATCAACCGTGAATACGCGCTGACGAGTTGCTATGATGGTCGTGCCATTGCAGCAATCAAGCAGGGGGCGCCCATTCGCATGGTATGGGACGGCGCTACTTTAGGCGATAACTACTGGACAGTTCTTAAGGGCGGGCCGAACAGCGCGAATGCACAGAAATTCATCGCATTTGTGAATCGGGCCGAAATGGCGGCCGCCTATACTCAAGGAACCGGCTATCCAGGCCCGAACCTAAATCAGCTAAAGTACCTACCTGCCGATCTGCTGCCGCTGATAAGCATAAACCCCGACAACGCGGCAAAGACAGTCCGCTTCGACAAGGCTTGGTTTGTGGCGAAACGCGCTGATGGCAAGACGAA
>NZ_JADPKU010000035.1:0-1601 GCF_023074095.1 Bradyrhizobium sp. 137 | reverse complement strand
GCCCGTCATAGGGGTTGCCGGGCAGCGCCTTCACGTGGGTCACGAATTGACCGCCTTTGGCGTGCGCCAGCGTCGTTGCAACCGAGACTTTGACGCCGATCTATGGACCACGCCCGCGTTGCAAGAGGAATCGACAAAGGGATGTAGCGGTCTGCGCCAATCTATCCGGCTTCGATTTGAGGCCGTCGCCCCGAGCCATTATGGATATCCGCCCACTTCTGTCCTCAATAACTCGCCGGCCTCAAGAAGGGCCATGGCGTCGAACCAGGCTTCAGAAGTGTCGGTGGAACCGTTTCTCCATTCGTCCTTTCCGTCTCGCAAACCTCGGCGGGATAGTGTGCTATTCCGATCGGATCGTGGATCTTCCTTCCTTCCCGGGTCTGGCGTCCTATACAGTGTGGCCCAGGAAACTCGCTTCGTAGTCACGGCCTTTTGCGAGCATGCTCCAGGCCATCCGCGCGAGTTTTGCGGCCAAGGCAACAACCAGTACATTCGAATGGAGCCGCTTCGATGCTGCCTCCAGCCAGGCTCCGAAGCCGTGCCTGGCCCAGGTTTGGCGCCTCAGCAGTACGGCTCTGGCTCCCTGAATGAACAGTGTTCGTAGATACCGGTTGCCGCGTCTTGATATGCGACCGAGAATGGTTCGATCACCGGTCGAGATTTGTTTCGGTACCAGACCAAGCCATGCCGCAAAATCGCGGCCCTTCTGGAACGCATCACCAGTTCCGATCGCGGCGATCATCGCGCTTGAGATGATTGGCCCGACGCCCGGCGCACTCATCAGGCGGCGACAATGCGCATCTTGCTCCGCGATCTCGTTGATCTCCTTGGTGACGAGCGCGATGCGACGGTCGAGATAACGCCAGTCCTCGGCCAAGTCCTGGATGAGCCGAACCACCTGAGGTGATAGGCTTTCCGAAGGCATCGAGAGGATTTGGGGGAGTGCCAATCGGAGTGCTGCCGCTCCCTGCCGCACTGGTAGCCCTCGCTCAAGCAAAAAGCCCCGGATTTGATTGACGACCGCCGTCCTCTGCGTCACCAATCGACTGCGAACTCTGTGGAGTGCTTGTAAATCAAGTTGTTCGGCCGACTTCACTGGGACGAACCGCATCGTCGGCCGCTGCGCGGCCTCGGCGATCGCTTCAGCATCCCGAAAATCATTCTTGTGACCCTTGAGGTATGGTTTGACGTACTGTGCTGGCAAGAGCCGTACTTGATGGCCTAATTTCTCGAGCTTGCGCCCCAGATGATGTGCGCCTGCACACGCCTCCATTCCGATCAGACAACGCGGAACATTGGCCAGCGACTGGTCAAGCTGATTTCTCGACCCCTTCTTACGTAGCGTGATTGCGCCTGTGGTATCGAGACCAACGACGTGGAATGTGTTTTTCCCGAGATCGATACCGATGGTGACAATGTTCGTATTCGACATGGCTTGCGCTCCTGCTGCTGCCCCGCCGGGCTCTACGTTGCCGCTGAGAGCGGGCGTGGTCCATGCCATTAACTCGTAAGGCCGGTGGGCCTTGCCCTTGCCGATGCACTCCACCTCGGGCGCGTGCAGCGAATAGACCTTGGGTCCACGCCGGTGCTGCTTCTGCTCC
>NZ_JADPKU010000083.1:0-564 GCF_023074095.1 Bradyrhizobium sp. 137 | reverse complement strand
TGTGGTTGACCAGATAGCCCTCCCGCCTGAGCAGAACATGCAGGCGCCGATAGCCGAAGCGACGGCGCACCTCGGCAATCGCTCTCATGCGTTGGCGTAGGGCCGCGTCGTCCGCCCGGGTCGTCCGATATCTGATGGTCATGCGGCAACAGCCGATGGCTTTACACGCCCGCCGTTCGCTCATCCCGTGGGCGTCCACGAGATGGGCGACAGCTTTCCGCTTCCCCGCGGGCGTCACCACTTCTTTCCCAGGAGGTCCTTTAACGCCGCATTGTCCAGCATGGCGTCGGCCAAAAGCCGCTTCAGCCGCGTGTTCTCATCCTCCAGCGTCCTCAGCCGCTTGGCCTCCGAGACCTCCATCCCGCCAAACTTGGCTTTCCATTTGTAGATGCTGGCATCGCTGACGCCGTGCTTCCGGCACAGATCGACAACCGACACGCCAGCCTCGTGCTCCTTCAAAATCCCGATGATCTGCTCTTCCGTAAAGCGGCTGCGCTTCATGCTCTGGTCCTCATATGGGCCAGAGCGAACTTCAATCTGGATTAAGTCCAGGGGGCAAGGTCA
>NZ_JADPKU010000115.1:0-1607 GCF_023074095.1 Bradyrhizobium sp. 137 | reverse complement strand
CAAGAGACCCTTGTCCGTGAAGCCATCGGCGGCCAACGCAAACGCTAATTGAGCAAAAGAAGAATTGGCACCGAGTCCCCTCAGTCCCGGGAATTCCTTAATACTCCAGAAGTCCGTCCAGTTCTTCGGGCCACCGTTCGGGAAAGCGCGCGCATCATAAACCAGCAGATTCGCGTTTTGGTAGGCTAAGACAGCATCAGTAAGGCGAGCAGATTCCGGCACCCCCTTTAGCGCTTCATCATCCCATAGGCTGTAGTCGATGGGCATAAACGCGCCAGCCTGCTGCAATTGCAAGTAGGCTGGAAAAAAAGCGTTGGCAGTGGCAACGTCCCAGTCGACCCGGCCAGCTTCGTGCATAGCCTTGATCTGAGGCTCGGCATTGTCAGCTGTAACATCGACAACCCTGATGCCAGTCGCCTTCGTAAAGGGGTCAGAGACATACTTACGCAGGTTTTCCGTAAACGAGCCGCCATAACTGTAAACGACCACTTCGCCAGTGCCGGCGAGTTTTTCCTGCCCGAATGCTGCAGTGGTTTTTGCAACAAACGGTGCACTCAACAGCGCAGCCGACGATTGGAGGACCGAGCGTCGGCTCAAGCGACGGCGCGGAAGTTTACGAGACACCTGCTCAGACATGTTTCCCCCTTTTTTGGAAGCCCGCGCTTGTTCGTCGACGGCTCAAGTTGCGCATACCTCGAGCCTAAGGGAACTGTAGCTTGTTGGCCGAGCCGGATTTCATCAATTGTCGGCGCCACGTCGACGAAATCCCGCATCTCTGCCGGCAGCCTGTTTGAACTGGTGGGCGTGGGTACAGCGTGCGCCACTCTTGGCTAGGCGCAGATAGCTCTGGCGTAACGGCACACAGTTGCGCTTGACGAGGCCGACCAGCTTGATGACTTGCCCGATGCACGCGTCGATCGGATGCGCAACGGCCTTGCTACACCTTGGTATCGACCACCACCCGCTCGTGGTCCGAAGGTGTGTTCGCTGCACGCGCCGGAGGTTGGACACGTCGGAAAATGCATCGGAAAGGGCAATTGCACCGGCCTCACGAGTTCGGCGTCCAGGTCTCCGTCATCACCACGCCGATCCCCATGCCAAGGTTGGCCAGTTCGTCAGCGTGTGAAGGCGCTGCCCGGCAATCCTTATGACTCCCACACGCTCAAAGCCGTGATCCCGGACATCGAGGCGCTCATTGGCAAATCATCGCGCCCGTCGTTCCCGACAAAGGCTATCCGCGGCCACAATGCGCCGCTCGACTACAAGTTCGAGGTGTTCACATCAGGCCAGAAGCGGCGGGGAGCCCAAGATCAAACGCGAACTGCGCCGCCGCTCGGCCATTGAGCCGGTCATCGGCGATCTCCATCCGTAAATCCGAACATGGACCGGCCGAAACTATCTTTCGCACCGCCAGGGCGATGCCGCCAATGCCGTCCTCGCTGTGGTCAGCTACAACTTCGGCCGTCTCCTTCGCTCGCTGGCGCTCTCGTTGCGCCAAATGCTCGTCCGCTCATGCTCGAGCTCGTCCCAAACTGAAGTTCTGGTTCTTCACGGACCCATCGGCTACGCCGCCGGTAAGACCTAAATTCCTCCTGTGCGGGCTGGTG
>NZ_JADPKU010000013.1:0-1668 GCF_023074095.1 Bradyrhizobium sp. 137 | reverse complement strand
AACGGCGGTACGGCGGTCAACGTCACCTTCGGCGACGGCACCAACGGAACGGTCAAGACGCTCGATCAACTCAACACCGCGCTTCAGGCCAACAACCTGTCTGCCACGATCGACGCCAACGGCCTGCTGACGATCTCGACCACCAACGACTACGCGTCCTCGACGCTTGGCTCGACGACTGCGGGTGGTGCGATCGGCGGAACGCTGACCTCGTCGCTGACGTTCTCGACGGCTTCCACCCCGGTCGCGGACACCGTTGCCCAGACGGCCCGTGCCAATCTGGTCAATCAGTACAACAACATCCTGAACCAGATCGACTCGACCGCGCAGGACTCCTCGTTCAACGGTGTCAACCTGCTCAACGGCGATCAGCTCAAGCTGGTGTTCGACGAGACCGCCAAGTCGAGCTTGAGCATCACCGGCGTGACCTACAACTCCAAGGGTCTGGGCCTCGCCGCGCTGACCAGCGGTGTCGACTTCATCGACAACGCTGCCACCAACAAGGTGCTGACCAACCTGAACAACGCGTCGAGCACGCTGCGTTCGGAGGCTTCCGCGCTCGGTTCGAACCTGACGATCGTGCAGGTGCGTCAGGACTTCAACAAGAACCTGATCAACGTGCTGCAGACCGGTTCGTCCAACCTGACCCTGGCCGACACCAACGTCGAGGCAGCGAACAGCCAGGCACTGTCGACCCGCCAGTCGATCGCGGTCTCCGCGCTGTCGCTGGCCAACCAGTCGCAGCAGAGCGTGCTCCAACTGCTCCGCTAACAAGCGGAAGACATCCCAAGCAAGATCTGGCGGCGGGGCTTCGGCCCCGCCGCTTTCCTTTTTGCGTCAACGTTTGCAGCCCCTTGGATGACGCTCGAAAAGTAACCCGCGGTTATGGTTAATGGAGCGTAAGGGTGGAAAATCGCCAACAAATTCAGTCGGGCTTCCGGTCCTGCCGGCGCTCACCGCGGTTCTTATGGTGAACCGGCGCTTAGGTCGGCGCGTCTCGTTTCACCCTTTGTTAGCCATGTCGCGGCACGCTGTTCCCGTCACTCGATCCGAAGCGATCGAACGAAGACGCGTAAACCAGAAGGGTAAGAGTTATGTCCGGTATTGTTCTCTCTGCGTCGGTTCGTCAGAACCTGCTCTCTCTCCAGTCCACCGCCGATCTGCTCGCCACCACACAGAACCGTCTGTCGACCGGCAAGAGCGTCAACTCGGCTCTCGACAATCCCACCAACTTCTTCACGGCACAGTCGCTCGACAACCGCGCCAGCGACATCAACAATCTGCTCGACGGCATCGCCAACGGCGTGCAGGTGCTGCAGGCTGCCAACACCGGCCTGACCTCGCTGCAGAAGCTGATCGACAGCGCCAAGTCGATCGCCAATCAGGCGCTGCAGACCACCGTCGGCTATTCTTCGAAGTCCAGCGTCTCCACCACGATCTCGGGTGCGACGGCTGCCGACCTGCGCGGTACGACGAGCTTTGCCAGCGCAGTCGCGAACAGCAACGTGCTCTATAGTGGCGCTGCAGGTGGCGTCACCGCGGCGACTTCGGGCGCCACGCTGGGCGGCATTCAGGGCACGAATACGGGAACCGTCATCAACGCTGCGACCACTGGTGCGAGCCTGCTGAACGGCACAGCGACCGCTGGCGACGCCAACGCCGGCGTTG
>NZ_JADPKU010000096.1:0-1691 GCF_023074095.1 Bradyrhizobium sp. 137 | reverse complement strand
GTCAGCTCCGGAACCGCTTGGTAGAGGTCCGCCACCAGGCCGTAATCGGCGACCTGGAAGATCGGCGCGTCCTCGTCCTTGTTGATCGCGACGATCACCTTGGAGTCCTTCATGCCGGCCAGATGCTGGATCGCGCCGGAAATGCCCACCGCGACATAGAGCTCGGGAGCCACGACCTTGCCGGTTTGGCCGACCTGCCAGTCGTTCGGCGCATAGCCCGCGTCGACCGCCGCGCGCGAGGCACCGACGCCGGCGCCCAGCTTGTCGGCCAGCGGCTCGATGTACTTTGCGAAATTCTCGCGGCTCTGCATGGCGCGGCCACCAGACACGATGATCTTGGCCGAGGTCAGTTCCGGACGGTCGCTCTTGGCGACTTCCTCGCCGACGAACGTCGACAGGCCCGGATCGGCGGCCGCCGCGACGTTCTCGACGGGCGCACTGCCGCCCTCGCCTGCTGCGGCAAAGGTAGAGGTGCGCACCGTGATGACCTTCTTGGCGTCCTTCGACTTCACCGTCTGGATGGCGTTGCCGGCATAGATCGGGCGCTCGAAGGTATCGGGGGCGACCACCTTGATGATCTCCGAGACCTGCATGACGTCGAGCAGGGCTGCTACACGCGGCATCACGTTCTTGAAGCGCGAGGTCGCGGGCGCGACGATCGCGTCATAGCTGGACGCCAGCGACACGACCAGCGCGGCCAGCGGCTCGGCGAGATCGTGCGCGTAGAGCTCGCCATCGGCGAGCAGCACCTTCTTGACGCCGGCAAGCTTGGCGGCGGCATCCGCCGCGGCCTTGGCGTTCAGGCCGGCCACCAGCACCTCGACCTCCGCGCCGAGCGCGGCAGCCGCAGTGAGCGCCTTGTTGGTCGCATCCTTCAACGACGCATTGTCGTGTTCGGCAATCAGAAGCGTCGTCATCAGAGCACCCCGGCTTCGTTCTTGAGTTTCGACACCAGCTCGGCGACGTCCTTGACCTTGACGCCTGCCTTGCGGCCCGCCGGCTCCGTCGTCTTGAGAATCTCGAGGCGCGCAGCGACGTCGACGCCGTAATCGGCGACGGTCTTTTCCGCGATCGGCTTCTTCTTGGCCTTCATGATGTTGGGCAGCGAGGCATAGCGCGGCTCGTTGAGACGCAGATCGGTGGTGACGATCGCCGGTCCCTTCAGCTTCACGGTCTGGAGGCCGCCATCGACTTCGCGCGTGACCTTGAACTCAGAACCTTCGACCTCGAGCTTGGAGGCGAAGGTCGCCTGCGACCAGCCGAGCAGCGCGGCCAGCATCTGGCCGGTCTGATTGGAGTCGTCGTCGATTGCCTGCTTGCCGAGGATGATCAGGCCCGGCTGCTCTTCGTCCGCAACCTTCTTCAGGATCTTGGCGACCGCGAGCGGCTCGACGGTGCCCTCGGCTTTCACCAGGATGCCGCGATCGGCGCCCATGGCAAGACCGGTGCGGATCGTCTCCGACGCCTGTGCGGGTCCGATCGAGACCACCACGATCTCGGTCGCTTTGCCGCCTTCCTTCAGGCGCAGCGCTTCCTCGACCGCGATTTCATCGAACGGGTTCATGGACATTTTGACGTTGGCGAGTTCAACGCCCGATCCATCGCCCTTGACGCGGACCTTGACGTTGTAATCGACCACCCGCTTTACCGGCACTAAGACCTTCATCGATCCTCTTTCACTCAATTTGGGA
>NZ_JADPKU010000103.1:0-186073 GCF_023074095.1 Bradyrhizobium sp. 137 | reverse complement strand
TATGGAAAGCCGTGTGCATTGAAAAGTGCCCGCACGGTTTGGGGGGAGGCGTAGGGACATCCTCGTCGAGGTGTCCCGCGCCTACCCTACCGAGACGCAGAGCGGCTCGGTTTCAACGAGAGCCCGGTGCGGCGGCAGCCGCACGCGCGCAAGCGAAAGAATCCGCCAATCGGAGGGCCGACATTTCCTTACGCGCACTCCTCTCCATTCCACAATCCTGATCTGGAGCATGGGAGAATGTTGTTCTTCTCACCTTCACCGGCGTCGCCTCTGGTTGCAAACTCGGCTTTGAATCGGCCGATCGCCTCAAGCATGTAGATAGAGGCGTCAGTTCACGGCTTGCTTATGCAACGAGGTGGTCGGGAATCCCCGCATGGGTCGATAAGAGACCGGCCCGATCATTTGGTCTGCGTCCACCACATTCCGACACCGTACAACGCTCGGACAGATTCAGTGCAAGCTCACCGGCGAATCTGTGGGAAAGTCCATTGATGATGCATCTAGAGCAGTTGACTGCCTGCTAGCGGCGCCCCACTCCGCGAACGGAGATACCATTAGCTCCGCTTTCGGGGATTTCGCCGGTCAGAATTGGTTCTCGCCGAGAACTGCACGCTAGGCCTCTTTTTCGCGCGTTAATCTGGCCTATGCCCCCCACGGCGGCACTGCGCAGTAGAGCGGAAAAGTCTTTCATCGTAAAAGTTCGTTTTATGACCCACCGCGACTCTCGCTCCACTGATCACGAGTCGAGCCCAATCTAGATCTTCCAGATCGGACGTCGTCGTTCAGTGAATTCGACTCTTGTTGGACCTAAGCGGCCCCATCAGTGAGATCAGACCGCCCACCTTCACGACGCACAGCGCTGCCTGCTCGCTACCCACCCGCTGGAACCTGGCCAGCGATGATGAGAGCGGATATGGCGGCCGCCTACCTGGACTTTGAAGACACAGGCGAACTTGCGTGCGCGATCCGCCGAGGAGATGCGCCGCCACCGGTCAGCTGTCGTGGAACAGGACGGCTGCGGGAGCCAGTCTGGTCGAAGGCGACCATGGACCATTTCGCAGCACCTCTTGGAAGAAGAGACGCCAGGGAGCCGGAGGATCTCTTATGTCTGGTATGATGTCACTTGATGCGGCACCGAAGCTTCCTCGATATTGTCAACGAAAACTGTTGGCGAACAATACGGTGGCTTACTATTTCGCGCCGCCAACCTGGGCTCGTCGGCAGGGCTGCCATTTGAGGCCTGAAGCTTTAGGGAGCGATTATGCGGGTGCCGTCGAGCGGGTTGAAAAAGTCCTCTTGCCGGCATTCGAGAGTTGGCGCTCACGGGGTCTAAGTGACATGATGCCGGCCTCTCCCGAGCCCGGCACGTTCGATTGGCTGGTCGGCATCTACCAAGCTCACCAGAAGTGGGGCGAAATCGAAAGCACCACTCAGCGGCAGTACAAAAAGAGTCTCGCGCTCTTTGCCAATCACGAGCTGAAAGATGGAAGTCGCGTTGGGTCGAAGCAATTGTCCGATTTCACCAAGGCCTTCGTCGACGCAGTTTATGGAAAGCTGTTAGTCGTAACAAAAGTAGGCAAGAATGGAGAGGTCGTCGTCCGCGAGCGTCGTCGCTACGCAAATGTGGCCATGGCGAGCTGCCGGCGGGCCTGGTTCGTCGGGCAGCGCGCTCAAGAAAAAATGGTACCAGCGAGCAATCCATTTTCACGGATGGGATTAAGGTCACGTGCGCCCGGCCAGCCGATACGGCCCACACCAACCGCAACTTGGGATGAACTCGTCGCGTTCAGGGCTGCCGCGAAAAGGCTCGACTATCGCTCCATCGCAACTGCTGCTTTGTTGTCATGGGAGTGGCTGCAGCGAGAGCAGCACGTGTTTGGCTCCTTCGACATGTCGCACTACCGTCCTAGCGAACGGCCAAACAGCGTCAGGATCGTGCACCCAAAGAACGGAGAGGAAGCCTGGTGGCCACTGTTAGACGAAACGGGCGCCCCTCTCTTTCCTGAACTTATGGACGAGCTCGACGAGATGAAAAAGACCTCGCTCCCGGGGCTGGTATTCCGGCGTGACCATGCCCATCGTCGGTCGGTAACCCCGATTCCATGGATTACGCCACGCAAGGACCTGCGCTATCTGCGCAGCGTGGTGAAAAAGATCATCGCAGCGGCCGACCTTCGTCAGGAACTTTCCTTTACTTCCTTCCGGCACGGAGGCTTCACCGAAGGTGCCGATAGCGATCTCACGGACGCAGAGTTGCGTGCCGCAGGCCGTCATAGATCAAGCCGCCAACTGCCAACCTACGCCAAGCGCACCGGCAAACAGTTGATCACAGCCACAAAGAAGCGTCGCGAGCAGCGCAGAAGAGCGCTCCTTGTTCGACTAAACGCCGATCACTCCTCGGAATAAAGCTGCTTTGAAGGACCACAGCATCCAAACCGTGCCCTGACATGATCGCCTATTTTCCAGTCCAAGATGGCAATCGCTTCTCGCTGAACGCCTTCAATCCCTCCTTGGCGTCCTCGGTCATCGCGAGCAGCGCGATCTGGCTTTCGGTGTAGGCGATGCTCTCGTCGAAAGACATCGATGCGATGGCGCGCATGGCGTATTTGCCGCGGCGGATCGCGGTCGGCGATTTGTCGACGATGCGGCCGATCAGCCAGTCGACCTTGGCGTCGAGTTCGGCCGCAGGCACGACGTAATTGAGGAGGCCCGCGGCCTGCGCCGCCTTGACATCGAACGGCTCACCCGTGAGCGCCCATTCGTTGACAAGCCGCGGCGGCGCGATCCTCTGCAGCAGGCTCAGGACCTGCATCGGGAACACGCCGACCTTCACCTCCGGCAGGCCGAAGATGACGTGATCGGCTGCAACCGCCATGTCGGTCATGCACAATAGGCCCATGCCGCCGGCCATGCAGACGCCGCCAACCCGCGCAATCGCAGGCTTGGTGGCGTTCTGTGACAAACGTAGCAGATCCGCATAGTCGACATTTGGTTTGGAATGATCCATCGCGAAAGCCGCGCCGGAATTCTGCAGGTCGGCGCCCGCGCAGAACGCCTTGTCGCCCGCGCCCGTCAGCACAATGACGCGGACGTCCTTGTCGTCATGCGCGTCGCGATAGCCTTTGCTGATGCCGGCGATGACATCGCCGTTCAGCGCGTTGCGCTTCTCCGGCCGGTTGATGGTGATCCAGAGCGCCTGCCCGCGCTTCTCGGTAATGACGGCTGTGGTGTCGCTCATGGCACGCTCGCTTCCTTGGCCCGGTTTTGCTGTCATTTGCGGCAGCTCGGGCGCGAGGTGCAAGCGCAATCTGCGGCGAGGCGGAGCTTTAGCGCCTCGACACAAATTTAGAGGGCAATCGAAGCGACAGTGTGCTTCAGCCCGCGGCCGCCTTCCTGATCCAGACCTTGTTGTCGTGGAATGCCGCCCCGCCAATCGGCGCGATGGTGTCCGCGCCCGTCAGCATGTTGATGCCGCGGCCTCCGATATGGCCCTTGTTCGGGTGAACGGATTCGGCGATCAGAACGCCGCGCCGCACGCCCTCGAACAGCGTTGCGACCAGCGTGCTCTCACCACGGCCGTTGCCGAGCGTCACCGCATCGCCGTCGACGATGCCAAGCGCGGCCGCATCCAGCGGATGGATCATCACGCTCGCCCTGCCCTCGCGCGCCTGCGAGGACGGCGTCTCGTTGAAAGTCGTGTTGAGGAAGCTGCGCGAGGGGCTGGTCGCGAGGCGGAATGGATGGGCCTGATCCGTGTGCTCGATCACCGCCCAATGATCCGGCAGCGACGGCATCTTGTCGAAATCGCCCATCGTCTGACCGAAAGGCGGATGCGCCCAGTCGGCCCTGAAATGGAACTTTCCGTCGGCATGGGCGAAGCCGTCGAGATAATGCGAGGTGCGGAAATCGGGTTGCAGGTCGCGCCAGATATCAGCCTCCAAGCCGGCGATGTCGCCGTGATTGCTGAGCTTGAGCGTCGCGTCGATCAGTTCGCGGGGCGTCATGTCGAAACCCGGATGCTTCGCACCAAGCCGCGGCGCCAGCCCCTGCAACACCTCGTGATTGGAGCGGCATTCGCCGGGCGGGTCGATCAGCTTGGGCCCGACCGAGATGTGCTGATGGCCACCGCCGTAATAGAGATCATCATGCTCCATGAACATGGTCGCCGGCAGCACGATGTCGGCCATCTCGGCGGTCTCGGTCATGAACTGCTCGTGCACCGCGACGAAAAGATCCTCGCGCGCAAAGCCCTGCCGTACCAGCGCCTGCTCCGGCGCCACCGTCATCGGGTTGGTGTTCTGGATCAGCATCGCCTTGACCGGGCCCCTGCCCTGCAGGGCTTCGGCATCGCCGGTGAGGATGCGGCCGATCTGCGACTGGTCGAGCGCGCGCGTGGTCTTGTCGATCGCATCGTGCCCTTCGATGATCGATTCGTTGAAATGCCAGAGCGCGTAATTGTTGAAGAAGGCGCCGCCGCCTTCATATTGCCAGGCGCCGGTCACCGCAGGAATGCAGAGCGCCGCATGCATCTGCGTCGCGCCGTTGCGCGAGCGGGTGAAGCCGTAACCGAGACGCAGGAAGGTCCGCTTGGTCTCGCCGACCGCCTTGGCAAAGGCCTCGATCTCGGCCACCGGCACGCCTGAGATGGCCGAGGCCCATTCGGGTGTGCGCGTCTTCAGATGCGCCTCGAGCTCATGAGGGCAATCGGTGTATTTGTCCATGTAGGCGCGGTCGGCATAGCCGTCGCGGAACAGGACATGCATCACGCCGCAGGCAAACGCGCCGTCGGTGCCGGGCCGCAGGATGATCTTGATGTCAGCCTGCTTCATGGTCTCGTTGTCGTAGATGTCGACCGCAGCGATTCTGGCGCCGCGCTCCTTGCGCGCGCGCGAGGCGTGCGTCATCACGTTGACCTGAGTGTTGACGGGATTTGTCCCCCAGATCACGACGAGGTCGGACAGCGCCATCTCGCGCGGATCGACGCCGGCGATCTTGCCGGTGCCGATCGCGAACCCGATGCGCGCGACATTGGCGCAGATGGTCTGATAGAAGCGCGAATATTTCTTCACATGGGTGAGGCGATTGAGACCGTCGCGCATCACGAGGCCCATGGTGCCAGCGTAGTAATAGGGCCAGATCGATTCCGCGCCGAACTCGCGCTCGGCTTGATTGAAGCGATCGGCAATCTCATCCAGCGCCTCGTCCCAGGAGATCCGTGCGAATTGCCCAGAACCCTTCGGCCCAATGCGGCGCATCGGAAACGTCACCCGCTCGGGGTGATGGATGCGCTCGGCGTAGCGGGCGACCTTGGCGCAGACGACGCCGGCCGTATAGGTCTGCTGCTTCGAACCGCGGACCCGGCCGATGCTGCGGCCCTCGACCACCTCGACATCGAGGGCACAGGCCGAGGGACAATCATGCGGGCAGGTCGAATGGCGGATTTCGATCTTGGCGTGCTGGTTCATGTCCCAGTTCGTAACACCAAAATACCCGTCAGCCGAGGGCATTTATCCGGCAATTCCCATGCGATTTGCTCAGATCACGTGCGCTTCCGGTTCCTGCCGCGACTGCGAAGAGCGGCGCGGCCACAACGAGACGGTCGCGACATTCCCGGCACGATCGGCTTTGTGAGCCGTCGACAGTCCACATCCCCTGCCGCTACAGTGCCGGCCAACAAGAACGACATCAGGGAGGTGGGCATGAAAGCCCGAAGATTCATGCAGGCTCTGGCGGCCGGCGTGCTTGCCGCGTTCTCCGCGGCCTCCTCCTTGGCACAGGATTATCCGACCCGCTCGGTCCGCATCATCGTGCCCTTTGGCGCCGGCGGGCCTGCGGACGTCGCGGCCCGGCTGATCGGCAACGTGCTCCAGGAAAGCCTTGGCCAACCCTTCGTGATCGAGAACCGCACGGGCGCGGGCGGCGTCATCGGCACGGTCGAAGCGGCAAAGGCGGCCGCCGACGGCTACACGCTGTTGATGATGTCCAATACCCAGACCGCGAACGAATCCCTGCTGACGGCGGACAAGCGCAAATACGAGCTGATGCGCGATCTCGCGCCGATCGCGCCGGTGAACTCTTCCGATCTCGTCATCGTGGTGAATCTGCAAGTCGCAGCAAAGACGTTGCAGGAATTCATCGCGCTCGCCAGGGCGCAGCCAGGCAAACTGAACTACGCCTCCTCCGGCCAGGGCACGCCCTATCACATGGCCGGCGAGCTGTTCAAAGTCATGGCCGGCGTCGATATCGTCCATGTGCCTTATCGCAACAGTGGCGAGGCGCGCAGCGGCGTGATCGGCGGACAGGTGCAGATGATGATCGACGCCGTGCCGGCAATGGCGCCGAACATCGGTGAGAACCAGGTCCGCGCGCTCGCCACCACCGGCAAGCAGCGCTCGGCCGTGCTGCCGAACGTGCCGACCGCGATCGAGGCCGGGGTGCCTGGCTACGAGGCGACGATCTGGCTCGGCCTGATGGCGCCGGCGGGGACGCCGAAGCCTGTCATCGACAAGCTCAACGCGGCCGTCAACGCAATGGTAAAGCGGCCCGACATCATCAGGCTCTGGACAGAACAAGGTGCCGTGCCCATGTCGATGACGCCGGAACAGTTCGAAAAATTCCTGCGCGGCGACATCGAGAAATGGGCCGACGTGGTCAAGAAGTTCGACAAGTCGTGAGGCCTTAGCGCGAGAATGCCTGCCATTCAATTCCAGCTCAACGGCGCAGCGATGGCCGTGGATGTCGATCCTGATCAGATCCTGCTCGACGTGCTGCGCAGCCGGCTCGGTGTCAACAGTGCGCATTTCGGCTGCGGCGCCGGTGAGTGCGGCGCCTGTTACGTCATGATCGACGGCCGCGCGATGGCTTCATGCGACATGCCGATGTGGTCGGTCGCCGGCAAGGACGTCATCACCGTGGAGGGCCTCGGCACGGTCGAGCAACCGCACGCGCTGCAACGTGCCTTCGTCTGCGAACAGGCGATGCAATGCGGCTATTGCGTATCGGGGATTCTGATCAGCGCTGCGGCGCTGCTGAAGCGCAATCCGTCACCGACGGAGGCCGGGGTTAGAGCCGCGCTGGACTGCAATCTCTGTCGCTGCGGATCGCACAACCGCATGGTCCGCGCCGTGCTGCGGGCGGCATCGGAGATGGCGACGTCATGAATGTGTCGTCCCCTGCCCCGAAGCTGTCGGCCAGCCTCGCGGCCAATCCAAGACTATCGTCCTGGGTGCGGTTCACCGCCGACGGCCGGGTAGCGATCTCGCCCGGCAAAGTGGAAATCGGCCAGGGCATCGTGACGGCGCTGGCGCAAATTGCGGCGGACGAGCTCGATCTCGATATCATCAGGATCGAGATGATCCGCGCCTCGACGGCAATGAGCCCGAACGAAGGCGTCACCTCGGGCAGCCTGTCGATCCAGCAATCCGGCCGCGCACTGCGCCACGCCTGCGCCGAGGTGCGCCAGCGCTTCCTCACTGCTGCATCGGAGCGCTTCGGCGTCGATGCGGCGCTGCTCCGTATCGATGACGGCACGATCTCGGGACCGGGCAATGTCAGCACCAGCTATTGGGAGCTGGCTGGCGAGGTCTCGCTGGACCACGACGTCACCGCGGGCGCGACAGCGAAAAGCGCCACCGAGCGTCTCGTCGCCGGACATTCCGTGCAGCGCGTCGACATTCCCGACAAGGTGTTCGCGCGGCCGCGCTTCATCCACGACTGGGCACTGCCGGGCCTGCTGCACGGACGCGTGCTGCGGCCGGATGTCTCGGGCGCCAGATTGACTGCGCTCAATGAGGAGGCTGCGCGCGCTGTCCCCGCTCTCGTCACGATCGTTCGCGACGGCGGCTTTGCCGGCGTGGTTGCTGACAGCGAGGCAGCGGCGGAAGCCGCTCTGAAAGCCTTACGCAAGGGCGCGACATGGTCGGCCGGCGATGCGCTGCCCGATGAAGATGATTTGACGGGCTTCCTAAGAAGCCAGCCGGTCGAGACCACCATCATCGAGATCAGGACCGGAGCGGCGACGAACAAGCCGGCCCAAACCCTGCGCCGCCAATACACCCGCCCCTACATCGCACACGGCTCGATCGCGCCGTCCTGCGCCATGGCGCAATGGGATGGCGATCGCGTCCATGTCTGGACCCACAGCCAGGGCGTCTATCTGCTGCGCGCCGATCTCGCGATCGTGCTGAAGCTGCCGGCCGGGAACATCGTCGTCGAGCACATGGAGGGCGCCGGCTGCTACGGACACAACGCGGCCGACGACGTCGCGCTCGACGCCGTGCTGCTGGCAAAGGCTGCCGTGGGCCATCCGGTGCGGGTGCAATGGTCGCGCCATGACGAGATGTCCCATGCGCCGTTCGGTGCGGCCATGGCTATCGAGATCGAGGCCGATGTCGACGCCGACAACGAGATCGTCGGCTGGCGTCACACCATCTGGAGCAACGGCCACGCGGCGCGGCCGGGGCGCGCGGCGCAGCCGGCGCTGCTTGCCGCGACTGAGATCGCAAACCCGTACCCGCGCATGATCTCGTCCAACCCGCCGGTCGCCAATGGCGGCGGCGCTGATCGCAACTCCGTTCCACTCTATGACCTCCCGGCCTGGACGATCACGAGCCACCGATTGCTGACGATGCCGGTACGCACCTCGGCGCTGCGGACCCTCGGCGCACAAGGCAATGTGTTCGCCATCGAATCCCTGCTCGACGAGATCGCCGCCCTGCGCGGCGAGGACCCGATCGCATTCCGTTTGCGCCATCTGCGCGACGAGCGCGCCAAGGACGTCATCCGCGCCGCTGCGCAACGCTTGGCGTGGAAACCGCAGAAGCGAACCGGCATCGGTCACGGCGTCGGCTTTGCGCGCTATAAGAACATGGGAGCCTACTGCGCCGCGATTGCCGAAATCGAAGGCACCGACGACATCCGCGTGAAGCGGCTGACGCTTGCCGTCGACGTTGGCGAAGCCATCAATCCGGACGGCGTCATCAACCAGATCGAGGGCGGCGCGATCCAGGCAACGAGCTGGGTGCTGAAGGAGCGTGTCCGCTTCGAGCGGGCGCGAATTACATCGACGTCCTGGACCGACTATCCGATCCTGAGATTCAGCGAAGTGCCGGCAGTGGATGTCGAGCTCATCCAGCGGCCGGAGACCGAGCCAGTTGGCGCCGGTGAGGCCGCGCACGGCCCGGTGACGGCCGCGATCGCCAATGCGGTCTACGACTGCCTCGGCGTGCGTGTGCGCGACCTGCCAATCACGCGCGACAGGATCATTGCAGCTGCGGAGCTTGCATCGTGACGACAGTGAACATTTTGAGCGGCGGCGCAGCGCAAGGGCTGGTGCGCGGCCTCACCGACGCCTTTAACGCGCAGACCGGCTTCGGCATTGACGGCGAATTTGGCGCGGTCGGTATCATGGCCGACAAGTTGCGCGCGGGAAAACCTGCCGACCTCGTGATCCTGACGCAAGCCCTTCTTGCAAAGCTCATCGGGGAAAAGCTTGTCACGGCCTCCTCGATCGCTGATATCGGCCAGGTCGAGACTGCGCTGGCGGTCCGCAACCGAGATCCCAGGGTGACGGTGAGGACCGAATCCGATCTGCGTGAGGTCTTACGGAGCGCCGATGCGATCTACGTCCCCGATACCAAGGCTTCGACGGCGGGACAGCATGTCGCCAAGGTGCTGGATCAGCTCGGTATTGGCTATGAGGTCGCGTCACGCCTCATGATCTTTGCGAACGGCGCGACTGCGATGCGGGAGCTCGCGGCGTCCACCGCGCAAACGCCGATCGGCTGCACGCAGGCGACCGAGATCATCGCAACCGACGGCATCGCGCTATCGGGATCGCTGCCGCCGGGCTGCGAGCTCGTGACGATGTACACGGCCGGCATGACAGCGCGGGCCGCGCATCCAAAGGAGGCGGCCGCGCTGATCGCCCTGCTGACTGGCGCAGAGCAGAAGGAGCTGCGCCGGCGCGTGGGCTTTACCGGCTAGATGCAGATGGCCGCCTATTTGTGTAGCTGGGTAAGGCCTGTCGGTGGGCCGTCCACGGCCGTCCAGCCGCCGTCGATGAACATCGTGCTGCCGCTGACATAACTCGCGGCGTCCGAGGCGAGATAGGCCACCGCGGTGGCGACCTCGTCGGCGCTGCTCCAGCGGTTGAATACGGTATGGCCGGCGTAGAGATTGTAGATGTCAGGCCGCTGCTTGAACGGGCCGGTCAACGCGGTCTCGGCGATGCTCGGCGCGATCGCATTGACGCGCACGCCGGCATGCCCGACCTCGGAGGCAAAGCCCTTCACCAGAAGGCCGATCGCCGCTTTGGTCGAGCCATAGACGCCGAGGCCCGGCTCGATCGTGACTGCGCGCACCGAGGAGCAGGCGATGATGCTGCCGCCCTTCTGCTCGACCATGATGCGCCCAAAGGCCTGGAAGAACCAGACCGTGCCTTTGACGTTGAGGTTCAGGACGCGATCGAGATCCTCCTCGGTATAGTCGAGGATGGTCTTGCGGATATTGAGCCCGGGCGTCGTCACGGCGATGTCGAGCCGCGGAAACTTCTGCATCACGGTTTTGGCCAGCGCCTTGACGTCCGCGGCGCTTGCGGCGTCGCAGCTCGCCGCTTCCGCCCAGCCGCCCTTGTCCCGAATGCCGGCGGCGGTCGCTTCCGCCGCATCAAACGCGCGATCGGCGCAAACGACGCGGGCACCGAGCCCGGCCAGCGCCTCGGCCGACGACTTGCCGATGCCGGATGCGGCGCCGAGAACGACTGCGGTCTTGCCGGTGAGATCGAAAAGCTTGCGATAGTCCGTCACTGATAGCTTCTCCCTGATGCTGCTATCCCTTGTAGCCCATCAGCAGGCGGGGCAGCCACAGCGAGAACGCAGGGACGTAGGTCACGAACATCAGTGCTGCGATCAGGGCGGCATAGAACGGCAGGATGGTGCGCATCACCGCGCCGACCGAGATGCCGCCGATGGCGCAGCCCACGAACTGCGTCGTTCCGACCGGTGGCGTGTTCAGCCCCAGCGCGCAATTGATCAGCATCAGCATGCCGAACTGCACCGGATCCATGCCCGCCTTCATCGCGATCGGCAGGAAGATCGGGGTGCAGATCAGGATGGTCGCGGCCATGTCCATGAACGTGCCGAGCACGAACAGGATGACGTTGATGAGCAGGAAGATGACCCAGGGTTGGGTCGAGACCTTGCTCATCATCGCGCCGGCGAGATCGGCGACTTCATATAGCCCCATCAGATACTGGAACATGGTGGAGACGCCGATCAGCAACAGCACCACGCCGGTCGTCTTCACCGCCTTGGCGGCGGCACGCAGGAAGTTGCCCCAGGTCATGGTGCGGTAGATGAAGAACGTCAGCAGGATCGTGTAGGTGACCGCGACGGCTGCCGATTCAGTGGCCGTGAAGACGCCGGATAGGATGCCCGCCAGGATGATGCCGACAATCAGAAGGCCAGGCAGCGCGGCGGCGAGCGAGCGGAAGACCTCGGCCCAGCCCGGAAACTTGCCGGCCGGATAGCCGCGCTTCACCGCGACTGCGTAGGCGGCAACCAGCATGCACACCATCAGCACGAGCGCCGGCAGCAGGCCGGCGGCGATCAGCGCGCCGATCGAGACCTTGCCGCCGGCGGCCAGGGCATAGATGATCATGTTGTGGCTGGTCGGCATCAAGGCTCCGACCAGCGAGGCATGGGTGGTGACGTTGACGGCGTAGTCGGTGTCGAACCCCTCCTTCTTCATCATCGGGATCATCACCGCGCCCATCGCCGACACGTCGGCCACAGGCGAGCCGGAGACGCCGCCGAACAGCGTGCAGGCGACAACGTTGGACATGCCGAGCCCGCCGCGGATGTGCCCGACGAGATTCTTGGCGAGCTGCACGATCTTGTCGGCGACGCCGCCATGCAGCATCAGCTCACCGCTGAAGACGAAGAACGGAATGGCGAGGAACGAGAAGATGTTAATCCCCGACATCATCTGCTGGAAGATGACGGCAACCGGCAGACCTTCGTACAGGATGGTACAGATCGCCGAGAGGCCAATCGCGAAGGCGACGGGGACGCCGAGGACCAGGAAGCCGAAGAACGTGGCGCCGAGGATGATCAGTTCCATGAGGGGACGACCTCTTCGCCGCGCAGGAGAGCAACGATATGCTCGATTGAAAAGGAGACGATCAGGACACCGGAGGCGATCAGCGGCACGTAACGGATCACCTCCGGCAGGCCGAGATTGGGGATCTTCACCGTTCCAACCGACGCCCCCAGGATCCAGCCGTTATAGGCCATCGCAATGCCGAACACGGCCACCAGGACGTGGATCACGAGCTCGATCTTCTCCCGCATGTGATCCGGTAGCATCACCAGGAGACTGTCCATGCCGATGTGTCCGGCATCGCGCACACCGACAGCGGCGCCGATCAAGGTGACATACAGGATCAGAACCAGCGCGAGGTTCTCCGTCCAGGTCGGGCTCGAATTGAGCACGTAACGCCCGAACACCTGGTAGAACACGATGATGACGATGCCGAGCAGGCCGGTCACGGACAGATACATGCCCGCGCGCGCGACGGGAGCATTGACCCGCGACAGCAAGCCGGTGGACGGGCGTCCGGCGACCGCCTCGTGGCTTGCGACGTGTGGATCAGTCATCCCGTGTCTCCCCGCGAGGGTCCGGCATCGCACGCTAGGCGACTCCGGACCCGACACCGCTGTGCTTACTTCGTGTCCTGGATGCGCTTGACGAGGCTCTGGAGCTTCTCGTCGCCGGCGAACTTCGTGTAGACCGGCTTCATCGCCTCGACGAATTCCGCCTTGTTGGCGATGGTCACGACCTGAACGCCGGCCGCCTCGACCGTCTTGCGGGAGGCCTGCTCGCGCTCGTCCCAGAGCTTGCGCATGACAGGCACCGATTCCTTGGCCGCCTTGCGGACCATCGCCTGATCTTCCTTGCTCAGCGTGTCCCAGACCTTCTTCGACATCACGAGAACTTCCGGCGCCAGCGAGTGCTCGGTGACGTTGTAGAACTTGGCGGCCTCGAAATGGCGCGAGGACTCATAGGACGGCCAGTTGTTCTCGGCAGCGTCCACGAGGCCGGTCTTGAGAGCGGTATAGACCTCGCCGTAGGGCATCGGCGTCGGGTTGGCCCCGAGGCTCTGGATCATGCCGACCCACAGATCGGATTGCTGGACGCGGATCTTTAGGCCCTTGAGGTCGGCGAGCGACTTGACCGGTGCCTTGACGGTGTAGATGGACCGGGCCCCGCTATCGTAATAGGCAAGTCCGACCAGTCCCGCCGGCTCCATCGCCGCCAGGATCTCATCGCCGATGGGACCGTCAAGGACGGTGCGCATGTGCTGCGTGTCCCGGAAGACGAAAGGCAGGCACAACGCGATGGTTTCCGGCACGAAATTGTTCAGCGGCGATGCGTTGATCCGCATCATGTCGAGAGCGCCGATCTTGAGCTGCTCGATGGTATCCTTCTCGGAGCCGAGGGCTCCGTTGGGAAACACCTTCACGCCGAGCTTGCCGCCGCTCGCCGCCGCGAGCTGCTTGCCCATGAACTTGACGGCCTCGACGGTCGGATAATCGACGGGGTGGATGTCGGCGGAGCGGAAATCGCGTGCGGTCGCCAGGGGCGCTGAGACCGCCAAGGCAACGGCTGTGATGATACCGGTGAGCGTCTTCATCTGGGCTTTCCTCCTGGTCGATTGAGTTGATTATGTCGTTGTCGGCCGGCTGCGGGCCGCCTTGGGTCGCTCCACTTCAGGTGTGAAGTCAAGCGCCAATGTCGTCCGTAGGGCGGGCGGCATTCTGAGTCCAAGCCAAATCCAGCATTGATCAATGCAAGACTTGCATCGATCAATTTCTGGCGCAATTCGCATTAGGGTGGGCACGGTGGGCTGGCTCGACGTCGCCGGCACGTGACTTGACGCCGCCTACCGAGCCCCCTCAACATGTTCGAAACAGCGGACCATATCGAGGAAAATGCCCATGCCGCGGAAGCTGATCGATATCTCAGTGCCGCTCCGAAACGACGTGACTGCCGATCCGCCAGGCAACCATCCGACGATCCAGTACATCGATCACCAACAAGGGCTGCCGCGCATGCTGCAGTTCTTCGATGGCCTCAAGGCGGAAGACCTTCCGGATGGCCAGGGCTGGGCCGTCGAGCAGGTCGCGCTGTCGACCCATAACGGGACGCATCTCGATGCGCCCTGGCACTTCCATCCGACCATGAACCGCGGCGAACGGTCGTGGACGATCGACGAAGTGCCGCTGGAATGGTGCTTTCAACCCGGCGTGAAGCTCGACTTCCGGCATCTGCCCGATGGCTACGTGGCGAGCGCCGGCGACGTCGAGAAGGAGCTGAAACGGATCGGACACACGCTGGCGCCGCTGGAGATCGTCGTCGTCAACACCAGCGCCGGCGCGAAATTCGGCCAAGCCGATTACGTCAATTCCGGCTGCGGCATGGGCTATGAGGCCACGATGTACCTGCTCGAACGCGGCGTCCGCCTGACCGGCACCGATGGCTGGAGCTGGGACGCGCCGTTCGTCTACACCGCGAAGAAATATGCCGAAACAAGGGATGCCGGCCTGATCTGGGAAGGCCACAAGGCAGGGCGGCACATCGGCTATTGCCATCTCGAGAAGCTGCACAACCTCGATCAATTGCCCTCGACCGGCTTCACGGTCTCATGCTTCCCGGTCAAGATCGAACGCGCCTCCGCCGGTTGGACCCGCGCGGTCGCCATCCTCGACGATCAGGTCTGAGATATCACTCGCCGGAGAGGCCGCTCTCCGCGAGTTCGCGCAGCGCATCGATATCCAGCACGACGATGGCGCCGTGCTCGAGACGAACCCAATTGCGGCCGGCCCAGGCGCGCAATTGCTTGTTGATGCTCTCGCGCGTCATGCCCACCATCTCGCTGATCTCCTGCTGGGTGATCGCGAGTGTGCCGCTGCCGGAGTCGAACTTGCGCTCCTCGGTGAGACCGATCAGCGCGCTGGCGAGCCGGCCCGGCAGGTTCTGCAGGATCACCTGCTCGACCTGCTGGCTGGTCCAGCGCAGGCGGGCGCAGAGCAGCTCGATGAATTTCATCGCCAGCGCCGGCTGGCTCTTCACGAATGGCAGGAAATCCCGGCGATCGATGATGTAGAGCTCGCAATTGGTGTTCGCGGTCGCATCGGCCGACCTCGGCGCGCCGTCGAGCACCGCGATCTCGCCAAAGATCTCTCCGGGACCGATCAGATTGAGAATGGCATTCCGCCCATCCGGCGACGAAGAGGAGATCTTCACCGTTCCCGAAATCACCGCGAACAGATTGTTGCCGGGATCGCCCTTGGCGGCGATCGTCGCACCGCGCTTCACGGTTGTGTGCTTGGCATAGCGGCAGAGCTGATCGAGCGCCTCCGGCTCCAGATCTGCGAAGATCGGGTGCTTGCGCAGAACCGATAGTTTGTTGCCCGCTGACTGTCGGGGGTCGCCGGTCTTGTCCTGAGGCACGCCACGGGGCTCCTAAGACTGCGAGGCATCGAGGTTCCTGCGTAGTCAACGTTATCAGGCTTTTCAACCGGAAAGCATGGGCGCGGTTTTAGGCAAATGCCGCGAAATGCCCCGGTTAGGCGAAAGGCCGGCAACCGAAGGTTGCGTCCATGCATTCAGGTCGCTGCAGAATTGCAGGCAATTCAAGTCGCGATTGCGTTGAGGCGCTGCCGAACGCCCGATACCAGTCGAGCATCGGTTGGCCAAAGGGGGTCTGTCACATCTCGGGCTGAAGCCCCTCCTAGCGGGTGAGCTCAGAGCTTCAGCCTGACTTCGCAGATATCAGGCTCAGTCCGATCCGGCTTGATCTCGAAGCCGAGCTGGCGGCACATCTCGAGCATCACGATGTTCTCCTGGAGCACGTCGCCCGATATGGTCTTGAGCCCTTCCGACTTCGCGTAGTCGATGATCAGCTGCATCAGGGCCCATCCTAATCCCCTGCCCTTGAGGTCGGACCGCAGCAGGATGGCATATTCGCCGCTTTCGTAGATCGAGTCCGAGTGGAGCCGGACGACGCCGACCATCTCACCGGTCTCCTCGGCGAATGCGATGAAGGCCATCGCACGCGCATAGTCGAGCTGGGTCAGGCGCGCGATGAACTCGTGGGTGAACTCCTTCATCGGCGCGAAGAAGCGCAGGCGGAGGTCGTGCGGCGTGACGTGACGCAGGAATTCGTGGATGGTCGGCTCGTCCTCGGGGCGCAAGGGCCGCACGAAGATACGCCAGCCGTCCTTCAGTACCAGGCGGCGCTCCCATTGCGATGGATAGGCCCGAACGGCGAAATTGGCCGGGCCGGAGCCGGCGAACTTCCGCTGCGGCGGCGCCACGGCGACGCGAGCATCGACCGCAGTGACACCGGTTTCGTCCGCGAGTAGCGGGTTGATGTCGAATTCGCGGATTTCGGGAATGTCAGCGGCCATCTGCGCCAGCTTGACCAGCACCATGGCGACGGCATCCGGCTTCACTGCCGGTACGTCTCGGTAGGCGCGAAGCAGCCGCGACACGCGCGTGCGATCGATCAGGTCGCGGGCGAGTTGCAGGTCCAGCGGCGGAAGCGCAAGCGCCTTGTCGTTGATGATCTCCACAGCCGTCCCGCCCCGGCCGAAGACGACGACGGTGCCGAAGGTGGGGTCATCGGCAAGACCGAGGATCAGCTCGCGCGCCTTCGCCTTGACCACCATCGCTTGCACGATGACGCCGCCGATGCGGGCTTCGGGACGCAGTTTTCTGGCCCGGTCGAGAATATCGGTGGCAGCCGCGCGCACCGCATCCGGCGTGGTCAGATTGAGAACGACGCCGCCGACATCCGATTTGTGGACGATGTCACGCGACATGATTTTCAGCACGACAGTCAGGCCTTGCGCGAACATGTCGCTCGCATGGGCCACCGCCTGCTCGACATTGGTCGCAGCATAGGTCGGCACCATCGCGATGTCGTAGGTTTCGAGCAGGTGCTTGATCTCGACCGGCTCGAGCCATTTGCGGCCGTCGGCGATCGCAGCAGTGACGATCCGCTTCGCGGCCGGCGCGTCCGGCACGAACGTATCGGGCATCGCCGGCGGAACCTGGCTCAGCTCCTCCACCACCTCGCGGTGCCGGACCAGATGCATGAAGCCGCGCACGGCATCGTCCTCGGTCGGGTAGTTCGGAATGCCCGCGCCGGAGAGCGTCCGAATGATGTCTTGATCGGCTCCGACCCAGGCGGCAAGGACGGGCTTTGCCCATTGGCGGTGCTGCTCGCGGTATTTTCCGACGAGCTCCGTCACGGTCGTGGCGATGTCGGCCGCTGAGGCGATCGCCGTCTGCACGTTGAGGACGAGCACGGCATCATTGTCGGGATCGGCGAGCAGCACCTCCAGCGCCGCCGCGTAGCGCGAGGCGCCGGCATCACCCACGATGTCGACGGGATTTGCACCGGACCAGGTCGGCGGCAGCACGTCATCGAGCTTCTTGCGAGCGTCTGCCGAGATCGACGCCGGGATTCCGCCAAGCTCGACCAATCGATCGATGGCAAGGACGCCGATGCCACCGCCATTGGTCAGGATAGCAAGGCGCTTGCCCGTCGGGGATTCAACGCGGCCGAGCGTCTCGGCGCAATCGAACAGCTCGCGCAGATCGGAGACCCGCAGCACGCCCGCGCGGCGGAACGCCGCGTCATAGACGGCGTCGGCGCCGGCGAGCGCGCCGGTATGCGTGGCCGCGGCCTTCGCCCCCTGCGCCATCCGGCCGGACTTCACCAGGACGACCGGTTTCACGCGCGCGGCGGCGCGCGCCGCCGACATGAACTTGCGAGCGTCCTTGATAGCTTCGATATAGAGCAGGATCGCGCGGGTCTTGTGATCCATCGCGAAATAGTCCAGCAAATCGGCAAGGTCGACATCGATCTGATCGCCGATCGAGACAATGCCGGAGAAACCGACGCCGCGCTGCGCCGCCCAATCAACCATGCCGGCCGCGATCGCGCCCGATTGCGAGATCAGCGCGAGACTTCCCGCGCCTGGCATGTGTGCTGCGAAGCTGGCATTGAGGCTCACTCCAGGCGTCATGATGCCGAGACAATTTGGACCAATCATCCGCATGCCGTATTTGCGGGCAGCAGTGATAGCAGCCTCGTGGAGGGATCCCGGTCCGTGGCCGAGCCCGGCCGAGACGATCAGCGCGCCCGCCGACCCGCGACGTCCGGCCTGGTCGATGATGCCGGGAACTTCCTGCGCCGGCGCAGTAATGATCACGAGCTCGGGGACGAAGTCCAACCTGTCCAGATTCTTCACCGCGGCTATGCCGCCGATCTCGGCGTGACGCGGATTGACCAGGCCGAATTCCCCTTTGAATTCTGCGCTGCGGATGTTCTGCAGGACGGCGCGTCCCACGGAGACCGGGCGGGCACTCGCGCCGACCAGCGCGAGGGAACGCGGCGACAGCAGATTCTTGAGGCGGTAGGTCGACATGAAAGCAAATGCGCCCGGTCGCTGGCGGTTCCGATGGTGGAAGATCGGGCCGCAAACTGTTCAGTTTAGTGCGAGATCATAACCCAGCAGGATGGCTGGCCAATGACGGTCTTTATCACACCGCCCCTAACGATCCCGTTCAGACGCGAATGATGGCAGATCGCTTTTCCTTGGCCGCCAGAGTAGTCCGGCTTTCGTCGCGACGCTTGATCTCCGTCAAGCGCGGTACCGGCAGCTTGGAGGGACGTTGACCAAAGTCAAGGACTGGCCACCATCTCGTTCCAGAGGGTAACCTGATTGCGGCCGGACTGCCGTCCGACGCATCTGGATGTGCCAGCAGGAATGACAGACGAGTCCGCGACCCAGGACCGGATCTTTGCGGCTCTCACCGATTCCGCCACGCATCCGGGCGCGAGGCGGATCGATACGCACGCAGCTTCGGTGTTTCTCGACGGCGACCGCGCGCTGAAGATCAAGCGGGCCGTGCAGTTTCCGTTCCTCGATTATTCGACTCTCGACAAGCGCAAGGCGGCCTGCGAGGAGGAGATCAGGATCAACCGGCCGCTGGCGCCGCAGATCTATCATCGCGTCGTGGCGATCACGGAGGAGCCGGATGGGTCGGTGCAGATCGGCGGCCCCGGCCGGCCGATCGAGTATGCGGTCGACATGTCGCGCTTCGACGAAAGCCAAACGCTGGATCATCTGGCCAAGGCCGGCCCGCTGGATGACGATCTAGCCTCGGCCGCCGCCGACGCGATCGTGGCTTCGCATGCGGCGGCAGGCCACTCCGACGGCAGGGCGTGGATTTCCTCCATCCCTGGTCTGATCGATGGCAACAGCAATGGCCTGGGAAAAGATAATCGTTTTGACGCCGAAGAAATCGCGCAGCTCGGCAGAGCCTCGCACGCGATGTTCCTGCGCCTCCGCACCTTGCTCGAAGCGCGCAGCCACCACGGCTTCGTGCGGCGTTGCCATGGCGACCTGCATCTTGCGAACATCGTCTTGATCGGCGAACAGCCGGTCCTGTTCGACGCCATCGAGTTCGATGCGCAGATGGCAACAGTCGACGTGCTCTACGATCTCGCATTCACGCTGATGGACCTGTTGCACCATGATCAAGCACGCGCGGCCAACGTTGTCTTGAACCGATATCTCGCTGCGACGCCAAACGACAATCTCGACGCGCTCTCCGTCTTGCCGCTGTTCATGTCGATCCGGGCGGCGATCCGCGCTCAGGTGGCGCTGGCACGGCTGAAGCCGCCGCGTTCTGACGACCCCGGCACCCTTGACGACGCACGGCGCTATTTCGGCCTCGCCCGGATGCTGATCGATCCTCCCGCTCCGCGCCTGATCGCGGTCGGGGGATTGTCCGGCACCGGAAAGACGGTTTTGGCGCGCGCGCTCGCACCAATCGTCACGCCACAGCCGGGGGCGATCGTGCTGCGCAGCGACATCGTCCGCAAGCAGATGTTCGGGGTCAAGGACACGCAGCGGCTGCCACCATCCGCATACACGCCAGAGGTCACGGCCCGCGTCTACGACACCTTGGCTCAGTACGCCCGGCGGGTGCTGGCGCAAGGCCATTCGGCGATCATCGACGGTGTCTTCGCCGCCGAGGAGGAACGAGACGCGATCGCCGCACTGGCGCGCGAGCGCAACGTGCCGCTGAACGGCCTGTTCCTCGTCGCCGACCTCGCGACGAGGCAAGCGCGTATCGGAAGCCGCCGGGGAGATGCAGCCGACGCCACGCAAGAGGTTGCCGCGCAGCAGGAGCGCTATAATATCGGTCATGTCGGTTGGGCGACCATCGATGCATCCGGGACACAAGAGCAGACGCTCCAGAGCTGTCGGGACGCAATCACTGAGGGCAAATAAGGCAATTTGATTGACGCGGGCAAGGATGGCGCGACCCAGCACGACCTCGACGGCCGCCCGCGCAATGCCGGCAATGCGGCGCAATGCACTGCCCGGCCGCCTCAGTCCCGGCATGGCCTGCGACACGGCGTTCCGGATCATCGCCCGCCGTCACCTCGATGCCGTTCTCGCCCAGCATGACGGCACTTGCCGCGGCGATCCCGATGCCCTGCACCAGATCCGGATCGCGCTGACACATCTGCGCACCGCCATTCGCTTCTTCTCGCCGATGGTCGACGATGCGCTGCGGCCGAATGTCTGGGCCGAACTGAAATGGCTCAACAGCCAGCTCGGCATGGTGCGTGACCTCGACGTGGCGATCGAGCGGCTCGTCGCCGAGACTGGCGACGAGCTCGCCGTGATCGCCGAGCTCCGGCACTGGGACGAGAAGCGCGCCGAGAGCCACCGCCTGCTGGCGCGCGCGCTGCAATCCGCGCGCTATCGCCGCCTGGTCGAGCAGACCTCGGCCTGGATCGAGAGCGGCCCTTGGTCGACTCATCGCAGCAAGGAAGCCATCAGATTGCGTCGCTGTTCGCTCGCCGAGCATGCGACGGCGCAGCTGGCGGCGTGGGAAAAGACGCTGCTCAGGAAGGCGCGGAAGCTGAGCAAGCTTGACGTCGAGAAACGGCACAAGCTGCGGCTGCTCAACAAGCGGATGACCTATTCGATCGAATCGCTCGCGGATCTGTTCACCGACGGGGCGGCGACGAAGCAGAAGTCCATGCTCAAGCAATTGCGCAAGGCGCAAAAGTCTCTCGGGCAATTGAACGACGATGCGCGAGGGCAAGCGCTGGCGGCCGCGCTGAACGGTGCCGGTCTCGAGGCCGCCGCTCGCTTTCTCAACCGCAAGCGGGAAAAGAAGCTGCTGCAAACCGCCGCGGCGGCCTACCGCAAACTGGACAGGGCCAAGCCCTTCCGCTCCTCCGACCTCGCGCCGAACGCAGAGCCTGAGAATTAGGTGTGAGGCAGTCGGTCATCTCGGTTAGCCCCGAGATCAGCATCGTCGAGACCGCGAACATCATGCTGAAGCGGCATGTCAGCGGCCTTATGGTCGTCGTCGATACCGGCAAGCTGGTCGGCGTCGTCTCGGAAGGAGATTTTCATCCGTCGTAGCGAAATCAGCACCGGAGGCAGGCGCGGGCGCCGCCGGACGGCCGAGCTCAGCGAGGAATGACGGCGGTGGCCTCAATTTCGACGCGCGCCGCCTTCTCGACGAGACGGACCACCTCAACCAGGGCCATCGCAGGATAGTGCGCTCCGAAGACGTCGCGGTAGGCCCTGCCCAGCTCCTTCAGATTGGCCAGGTATTCGTCCATATCGACGACATACCAGGTCAGGCGCACGAGGTGCTCGGGCCGTGCTCCGGCTTCGGCCAGGATCGCAGCGATGTTGCTCAGGGTCTGGCGTACCTGCGCGACGAAGCCGTCCGCGAGGCGCTCTTCGGCATCCCAGCCGATCACCCCGCCAGTGACGACGATCCGCCCGTCAGCAGCCATGCCGTTGGCATAGCCCTTCGGCATTGGCCAGCCAGATGGCTGGAGGATCTGCGCCTTGGGGCGGATTTCCTGCTCGGCTGCTGTCGGCAGCACCGCGAACTGCGGGCCTTTTGACGTCACGGACAATTCTCTATCCTTCTCTCATTCCGCAGCGACGCCTGAGGACGCCGCTGCAGCCTGCGCCAGCTGACGCAGGGCAAAGCGCTTCAACTTGCCGGTCTCGGTTTTTGGCAGTTGCGCAACGAATTCGATCGCGCGCGGATATTTATATGGCGCGATCTCGCGTTTGACATGCTCCTGCAATTCGGTCACGAGCTGCGCGTCCGGCGTCACGCCCGGCGCGACGACGACATAGGCTTTCACGATCATGCCGCGCGCCTCGTCCGGCGCGCCGACCACCCCGCATTCGGCGACCGCCGGATGCGTGAGCAGCGCCGCCTCGACATCGGTTCCTGCGATGTTGTAGCCGGCCGACACGATCATGTCGTCGGAGCGCGACTGGTACCAGAAATAACCGTCGCCATCCATCACATAGGTATCGCCGGTGATGTTCCAGCCATTCTGGACGTATTTCCGTTGTCGCTCATCGGCAAGATAGCGACAGCCGGTCGGGCCACGCACGGCGAGACGACCCATCGTCCCCGGCGGCACGTCACGGCCTTCATCGTCGACGATCTTGGCCTCATAGCCTGGCACCGGCTTGCCGGTCGCGCCTGGGCGAATCTCGTCCTCGGTCGCGCTGATGAAGATGTGCAGCAATTCGGTCGAACCGATACCGTCCATCAGCTTGATGCCGGTGGCCTTCAGCCAGGCCTCGAATGTCGGCTTGGGCAGCGTCTCGCCCGCGGAGACGCATTTGCGAAGCGAGGAGATGTCACGGCCCGCGAGCTTGCCGAGCATGGCCCGATATGCGGTCGGCGCAGTGAAGCAGACCGTGATCTTGTACTGCTCGATCGCATTCAGAATGTCGTCCGGCGTCGTCTTCTCCAGCACCACGAAGGAGGCGCCAATATGCATCGGAAACAACACGCCGCCGAAGCCGAATGTGAAGGCGAGCGGTGCCGAGCCGACGAAGCGATCCTTCCGCTCGGCGCGCAAGATGTTGCGCGCATAGCCGTCGCAGACCGCCAGCATGTCCCGGTGGAAATGCATGGTGCCCTTGGGATCGCCTGTGGTGCCCGAGGTGAAGGCGATCAGGCAGACGTCGTCGGACGAGGTATCGACAGCCCTGAACTCGGGGCTCGCATCCGCGATCAGCGCTTCGAGCGATTCGGCCGCGCCATTGCCCCAATAGACCACGTGCTTGAGGCCGGGCGCCGCGGCCTTCGCCTTCTCCATCTCCTCGGAGAGCTTTCCGTCACACAGCGCGAGCCCGATCTCCGCCTTCTGGATCGGATATGACAACTCCTTGGCGCGCAGGAGCGGCATGGTCGCCACGACGATGCCGCCGGCCTTGATGACCGCGAGATAGGTCGCGACCATCATCGGATTGTTGGCCGAGCGCAGCAGCACGCGTCCGCCGGTCACGAGACCCAGCTTGCCGACCAGCACATTGGCGATGCGGTTCACGAGCGCTTGCAGCTCGCGATAGGTGTAGCTGACCGCAGGACTGATGACGCAAGGCGCATCGCCGTGGCCTTGCTCGACCCAGCGATCGAGGAAATAGCTGACGCAGTTCAATCGCGCGGGATAGCGCAGCTCCGGTCGCGTGAAGATGAATTCGGGCCAGAGCTCGCGCGGCGGCAGATGTTGCCGCGCGAACGTATCGACATGGGCCGTCGCAGCATTGCCGTCACACGAACCCGACACTTGAACCTTGGCAGCGTTGGCCATCGCACGCTCCTTTCAGCATGGATTGCACCCGGCAGCACGATCTGGAAAACATTTTAGGCTTAAAACAATTTGGTGCAATAGCGGATTCTGGGATTTCCTTGCTTTTTCCTGCGGCAAATAGGGTCTGCGGCCCGTCCCGCCGCCTACTTACGGTCGGCTGCGCGCGGCCGATTTCTGCGCCGACGCCTTGGTCTTGGCCAGGAGCCGCATCAATTCCCGCACATCCTTCGGCGTCAGATAGGCGAAAAGGTCGGCGATCCAGGCTTCGTGTTCCGCAGCCATCCTGCGAAACTCGGCGCGCCCGAGTTTTGTGAGGCGGATCACTTGGACGCGGCGGTCCGTCTCCGAGGTACGCCGATCGAGGTGACCGGACTCAACCAGACGCTCGACAAGGCCGGTGACGTTGCCGTTCGACACCATCATGCGCTTGGAGACGTCGGACAGCGTCATGCCGTCCGGCGCCTTGTCGAGCTGCGCCATAAGGTCAAACCGAGGCAGCGTGACGTCGAACCGCTGCCGCAACCGGCCGCGGACTTCCCCTTCGATCAGGGTCGTGCAGGTCAAGAGCCGCAGCCACAGCCGAAGCTCTTCGGCATGGTCCTCCGGCGTTTCCACGGCCTTGGTTTCGGAATCGAGCATGTTGATGCAGTCACTCACGGCCGGCATTGGCGCCGGCACAGATTCCCCAACGTTTTGAGCTTCAAATAAATCGGAGCCGGCCGCAAGTCCAAAGCTGCAACAATCGACCGCAGGTCAATTTCTTTAGGCTTCAAATAATTGGCGCGCCGCTTGCATGCGCTGCTGCCCGCAGGATGCGACGTCTTGAGCTCGGCTTGCCGCGGCGGCCATCATCGGCATAAGCTTGGATTGGAGTACGCGGCTTGCAGCGCAAGCCGATGGTCATGAAGGACAGATCATGAAGACGCAAATGACCTTGGCCGCAGCCGCCATGCTGCTCGGCACCGCGATGAGCCCTGCCCTCGCCCAGGAGAAAATCAAGCTCGGCGTGGTCGTAACCCTGTCGGGACCTGCCGCTGCGCTGGGCCAGCAAGTCCGTGACGGCTTTGCGCTCGCGATCAAGGATCTCGGCGGCAAGATGGGCGGCCGCGATGTCGAGGTGATCGTCGCAGACGACGAATTGAAGCCCGATGCGGCGGTGACCAAGGTGAAAGGCCTGCTCGAGCGCGACAAGGTCGACTTTGTGGTCGGCCCGATCTTCTCCAACATCCTCCAGGCGATCCACCGGCCTATTACAGAATCGAAAACCTTCCTGATCAGCCCCAATGCCGGTCCGTCGACGTTTGCCGGCAAGGACTGCAACCCGTTCTTCTATGTGACGTCCTATCAGAACGATCAGGTCCACGAGATCCTTGGCAAGGTCGCGCAGGATCGCGGCTACAAGCGCATGTACCTGATGGTCCCGAACTATCAGGCCGGCAAGGATTCGGTGGCGGGCTTCAAGCTCGATTACAAGGGCGAGATCGTCGAGGAATCCTACATGCCGCTGAACACGCTGGACTTCCAGCCGGAGCTTTCGAAGATCTCCTCGAAGAAGCCCGATGCGCTGTTCACGTTCATGCCGGGCGGCCTCGGCGTCAACCTCGTCAAGCAATACCGGCAGGCAGGGCTGGCCGATACCATCCCGGTGCTCTCGGCCTTTACGGTGGATGAATCGACCTTGCCGGCGCAGCAGGACGCGGCCGTCGGCATGTTCGGCGGCGCGAACTGGGCGCCCAATCTCGACAATCCGCAGAACAGGAAGTTCGTTGCCGCCTATGAAGCCGCCTACAACAGCGTGCCCGGCACCTACGCCTTCCAGGCCTATGACGCCGCCATGCTGATCAACAGCGCGATCAAGGCCGTGAAGGGCGACCTCTCCAACAAGGAGGCAGTCGCCGCCGCCTTGAAGAAAGCCGATTTTACCTCGCTCCGCGGCGCCTTCAAGTTCAACACCAACGGCTATCCGATCCAGGATTTCTACCTGACCAAGGTCGCCAAGCGTCCGGACGGCAAGTTCCAGACCGAGATCGTGCAGAAGGTCTTCGAGAATTACGGCGACCGCTACGCCAAGGACTGCAAGGCGGCGAACTAAGGCATGATCCGGAAAAGTGCGCAGCGGTTTTCCGAAAAGATCATGCTCAACCATAACCTAAAACCGTATCGCGTTACGGGAGGACTGCAATGAAGAGCGAAATCACCGGCATCACTCGGGCCAATGAGGGCATCCAGGGCATTTCCTGGAACATCCTTGGCCAGACCTATGTGCCGAAGAGCTACGCCGAAAACAGCTTCTCCTGGCATGCGACACTGCCGCCGGGCACGTTCGTGCCGCCGCACATTCACCCCGATCAGGATGAGTATCTGTACATGCTGGAGGGCAAGCTCGATTTCATGCTCGGCAATTCGGAGGCGCAGGCGACCGCGGGCGACCTGATCCGCCTCGGCATGGGCGTGCCGCACGGCATCTTCAACAAGTCGGAGCAGACCGCAAAGGTGCTGTTCTGGGTGTCGCCGAGCCGCAAGCTGTTCGATCTGTTCTGGGGGCTTCACAACATGAAGGAGCAGAAGCCCGAGGACGTGGTGGCGATGGCCGCCGAGTTCAACATCCACTTCCTGCCGCCGCCGCCCGGCGGCTAGCCGGGTCTTTTAAGCGCGCACCGCCGCAAGTCCCGGCACTGCGGCGAAGCCTGCCTTGGTGGCGTAGCCACGCACGATCGCTTCGCGCTGGGAATAGCTCAGGACGTTCTCGACATTGTCGAAACCATCAGGCGCAAGCTGCTCGACGGCGTCGATGACGCCTTCGGGACCGCCGCGCCGGTTGGAGCGGACGATCTCCGCCGTCATCGGCAGACGCTTCTTCTCGTACTCGACCAGCGCCTGGCGCGGATGCTCGGCGCGCACCAGTGCATCGGCAAGGCAACGCGCATCGAGGATCGCCTGCGAGGCGCCGTTCGAGCCAACCGGATACATCGGATGCGCGGCGTCGCCGAGCAGCGTGACGCGCCCGGACGACCAATAGGGCAAGGGATCGCGGTCGCAGGTCGGATATTCGTAGAATTCGGGCGTCGCCGAGATCAGGCTCTTCACGTCGATGTAGGGGACCGAGAAGCGCGCGACATGCGGCATCAGCTCCTCGCGGCGGCCCGGCCGCGACCAATCTTCTTTCCGCGGTGGGGGTGCATTGCCTTCGCCCACCTTGACCAGCACCGCCCAGTTGGTGAGCCGGCTCGCCGGGCTTGATCCTTCCGCTATCGGATAGATCACCACCTTGGCGTTGAGACCGCCGGCCACGATCATGGATTTGCCGGTGAGGAACAGCGGCCAGTCGCGGGCGCCGCGCCACAGCATCAGGCCGTTCCAGCACGGCGGCCCCTCATTCGGGAACAGCGTGTCGCGGACGCGCGAATGGATGCCGTCGGCACCGATCAGGATATCGCCGCGCGCGGTGTGGACATGGGCGCCGACCCGATCGAAGAAATAAGCGGTGACGCCGCCCTCGTCCTGCGTGAAAGCGCCGAGCCGGCGGCCGGTGTGAATCGCTTGCTGCCCGAGCCGCTCCTCGACGGCGCGATGAATGACGCCCTGAAGGCGGCCGCGATGGATCGAGAATTGCGGCACGTCGTGGCCGGCGTCGATGCCGCGGGCTTCGCGCCAGACCTCCTGGCCGTGGCGATTGAGATAATAGAGCTGATCGGTGCGGATCGCCACCTCGTCGAGCTTCTGCAACAGGCCGAGCCCCGCCAACTCGCGCATGGCATGCGGCAGAGTGTTGATCCCGACGCCGAGCTCGCGAATGGTGTCGGCCTGCTCGAAGATCTCACAATCCAGGCCTCGCGAGCGCAGCATCAATGCCGTGGTGAGACCACCGATACCGCCACCGACGATAATCGCCTTCATCGCCCTCACTCCACTCGAAACACAGGCAATGGGCTAAGGTCGCACGGGCGGTCACTCCGCCGCAAGCGGCTTTGCCGCCTCCGCCTTGAGCTCGGCCCGGGTCTTGGGCTTAGCCTTAATTCTCAGCTCCTCGAGGTCCTCCCGGTCGCGAACGCTGTTGCGGAAAATCTGATCTTTTCCGGGCAGATATTGCGGCGGGCAGAACACGTCGTTTGCCCCGTACCAGGCTGCCGCCTTCATGGTGAAGAACGGGTCGACAAGATGCGGACGGCCGAGCGCGACGAGATCCGCCCGGCCGGCGGCCAAAATGGTGTTGGCCTGATCCGCCGTCGTAATGTTGCCGACGCACATGGTGGCTACGCGCGCCTCGTTGCGGACCTGGTCCGAAAAGGGCGTCTGGAACATGCGCCCGTAGACCGGCTGTGCGTCGCGCACGGTCTGGCCGGTCGAGACGTCGACGAGATCGACACCAGCCTCCGCAAAGGCGCGCGCGATGGCGACGGCATCATCGCCAGTGATGCCGCCATCAGCCCAGTCGGTTGCGGAGATGCGCACCGACATCGGCTTGTGCGACGGCCATGTCGCGCGTATAGCCTCGAAGACCTCGAGCGGGAAACGCAGACGGTTGGCGAGCGAACCGCCATAGTCGTCCGTGCGGGTGTTCGTGAGCGGCGAGATGAAGCTCGCGAGCAGATAGCCGTGGGCACAGTGCAATTCGAGCATGTCGAAGCCGCAGCGCTCGCCGCGCTCGGCGGCCGCGACGAAAGCGTCCCTCACCGCATTCATGCCGGCACGATCGAGTTCGCGCGGCACCTGACTGTCCGGGAAATAGGGCAGCGGCGATGCCGAACAGACCTCCCAACCGCCCTGCTCCAGCGGCCGGTCCATGCCGTCCCACATCAATTTGGTCGCGCCCTTGCGGCCGGCGTGGCCCAGTTGCAGGCAAATTTTCGCGGCCGAATTGCCGTGGACGAAATCCACGATGCGCCGCCACGCGGCTTCCTGCTCGTCGTTCCAGAGACCGGCGCAGCCGGGCGTAATCCGGGCATCGCGGCCCACACAGGTCATCTCGGTGAAGATCAGCCCGGCGCCGCCGATCGCACGCGAACCGTAATGCACCAGGTGGAAGTCGGTCGGCACGCCTTCCTTGGCCGAATACATGCACATCGGCGATACCACGGCGCGATTGGCAACCTCCATCTCGCGCAAGCGGAAGGGTTGGAACAGCGGCACGCTCGGGTTGTCGATGTCGACATCGAAGCCGCTGCTGCGCACCTGCCTGGCGAACGTCTTTTCGACCTCGGCCACGAAATCCGGCGCGCGGAGCTTGAGGTTGTCGTAGGTGATTGCCTTCGAGCGAGTCATGACGCCGAAGGCGAATTGCACGGGATCAAAATCCCAGAAGCGGTCGACGTGCTCGAACCAGACCAGGGAGACGTCCGCGGCATGCTGCGTCTTTTCGACCTCCTCGCGGCGGCCGTTCTCATAGACCGCCAGCGCCGCCTCGATGCTGGGCGCCTTCTCCATCGCTTCGGCCAGCGCGATGGCGTCTTCCATCGCGAGCTTGGTGCCCGAGCCGATGGAGAAATGCGCGCTCGCCTTGGCGTCGCCGAGCAGGACCATGTTGTCCTTCACCCAGCGCTTGCTGCGGATCATCGGGAAGTTGCGCCACATCGAGCGGTTGGTCAGCAGCTTGTGCCCATCGAGGAACCAGCCGAAGATCTCCGCCATCCGCGCGGCGGACTGAGCCTCGTCCAGCCCCATCAGCCCGGCGCGCTCGAACGTCTGCGGATCAGTCTCAAAAATCCAGGTCGAATGCCCGGCCTCATACTGATAGGCATGGGCGATGAAGGGCCCCCACTCGGTTTCCTGGAAGATAAAGGTGAAGGCATCGAGCGGCCTGGTCGAGCCCATCCAGGCGAACTTGTTGGAGCGGACGTCGACCTCGGGCTGGAAATGATCGACGTATTTCTCGCGGAAGCGGCTGTTGATGCCGTCCGCAAGCAGGATGAGATCGGCATCGGCGAAACGGGATTCGTCCTCGATATCCACTTCGAAATGCAGGGAGACGCCCAGCTCGCGTGCCCGCTCCTGAAGGATCAGCAGCAGCTTCTGCCGTGAGCAGCCGCAAAAGCCGTTGCCGCCGACCCGGTGGACCGTGCCGCGGAAATGCACGGCAATGTCGTCCCAATAGGCGAATTCCTGAGTGATGCGGCGGTAGCTCGGAAGATCGTGCTTCTCGAAATTGTCCAGCGTGGCGTCGGAGAACACGACGCCAAAGCCGAAAGTGTCATCGGCTCGATTGCGCTCATGCACGGTGACGTCGGCGCCTGGGCGCTGCTTCTTGAGCAGGATCGCAGCGTAGAGACCCGCAGGTCCGCCGCCGATGATCGCGATTTTCATGGGAGCCTCGCCAATTCACCTGCAAACTATTTTAAGCCTAAAATAATTTCGCGCAAGCCCCCGTTGCTGGTCTGGCCCCCGTACAGACGGTTATCCTAGTCGCCCCTGAAGACCGGCTTCACCTTGTTGGCGAAAGCTTCGAAGGCGCGCTCGAAATCCGCCGTCGTCATGCACAACGCCTGGGCGACGGCTTCCGCCTCGATCGCCTCTTCCACCGACATCGCCCATTCCATCGCCAGCATCCGCTTGGTCATGGTGTTGGCGAAGGTCGGCCCTTCCGCGACCTGCTTGGCCAGCAATTGCGCTTGGGGCAGCACCTGCTCGGGCGTAACGAGGCGGCTGAAGAAGCCCCAGCGCTCGCCCTCCTCCGCGGTCATGAACCGGCCCGTGTAGAGCAGTTCGGAGGCGCGTGACTGCCCGATGATCCGCGGCAGGATCGCGCAGGCGCCCATGTCGCAGCCGGCAAGGCCAACCTTATTAAACAGGAACGCGACCTTTGTGCCACTCGCCGCGAGGCGCATGTCCGACGCCATGGCGATGATCGCGCCAGCGCCGGCGCAGATGCCCTCGACCGCAGCCACGATCGGTTGCGGGCAGGCGCGCATCGCCTTGACGAGGTCGCCAGTCATGCGCGTGAAGGCCGTCAGCCCCTTGGTGTCCATCTTCACGAGCGGGCCGATGATCTCGAACACGTCGCCACCAGACGAGAAATTACCGCCAGCGCCGGTGACGACGATAGCCTTGACCGCGTCGTCGAACGCGCAGGCGCGAAAGAAATCGGTCAGTTCCCGATAGCTTTCGAAGGTGAGCGGATTCTTTCGTTCGGGGCGATTGAGCGTAACCGTCGCAACACCGTCGACCACCGCCAGCAGGAAATGCTGCGGCGAGTAATCTGCAAGCGGTATGGTGACGGGATTGGCTGGTCTGCTCATGCGATCTCCTCAGCTTCCTTGTTCCGCGCCTGCGCCACACACGCTAGATTTCACCGCCCGCAACCGCGATCGCCTGCCCGGTGATCGCGCCGGCACCCTCGCCACACAGCCACAGCACGGCATCGGCCACCTCTTGAGGCGTGATCAGCCTTCCTTGCGGATTATGTTTGGCGAGCTCGGCAATCGCCTGCTCGCGGGTTCTGCCGGTCTTCGCCATGATGTTTTCGATACTGCCGGCGACGAGATCGGTGTCGGTGAAGCCGGGACACACTGCATTCACGGTCACATTGCTTCCGGCCATCTCGAGAGCGAGCGAACGCACGAGACCGACCACGGCGTGCTTGGCCGCGGCGTAGGCGCTGACATAGGCATAGCCCTTGAGCCCGGCCGTGGACGCAACTGCGACAATGCGGCCATAGGGACGGTCTTTCATGCCCGGTAATACACCGCGGATGGCATGGACGACGCCCATGAAATTGACATCCATCATGCGGCTGAACAGAGCGCTGTCCGACTTCGCGAATGGCGCGGATTCAGCACTGCCTGCGTTGGCAACCAGGATGTCGATCGGCTTGCGCGTACTCGCCTCAAGGATGGCGGTCTTCAATGAGGCTTCATCAGAGACGTCGGCAACAGCCGCGAAATGCGCCGCGCCTGCGTTGACGGCCCCTGCAAGAGTCGCGGCATTCCGACCGAGCACGGTCACGGTCGCGCCGGCACCGACAAGCGAGGCCGCGATGGCACGGCCGATGCCGCGACCGCCGCCGGTCACCAGCGCGTGCGGCGAATGCGGCAATCCGGACATGCGCTGGCTCCCTGAGATGCTGATCGTTTCCTGGATATATTTTAACCTTCAAATTTTTGCAACGAAAGCGCCGATTGACGATCGGGAACGGCCGCACGGCGATCGGCCCGAAAATTGCTTTAAGTATAAAATTATCCCTTCCCATCGCCCGCGAGCCTGTTAGCATCATAGAGCCAAGCAAAAGGATGTCGCGTGTCGCGGCCAGTGCCAATGATAACAAAGGACGGACGCTTCGCCTACGAAGCCGCGGGCGATCCGGTCGCGACACCTTTGATTTTCCTGCATGGCATTGGCGGCGCGGCGAGAGCCTGGCGGCACCAGCTCGCCACATTCGGCAACCGCTTCCACGCGATCGCATGGGACATGCCGGGCTATGGCGGATCGGCGCCGCTCGCCAGCGTCAGCATCGCTGCCCTGGCGGATGCACTCAAGAGATTCATCGAGCAGCTCGGCGCAAGCAGGCCCATTCTGGTCGGCCATTCGATCGGCGGCATGATCGTCCAGAAGTGGCTGGTGCAGTCGCCGAAACTGGCGCGCGCGGTGGTCCTGGCGCAGACCAGCCCGGCCTTCGGCAAGGCTGAGGGCGATTGGCAGAGATCCTTCATCGCAGCGCGGCTCGGGCCGCTCGATCGTGGGGAGACCATGATGTCGCTGGCGCCTTCGTTGGTGAAGGAGCTGGTCGGCGACGATCCCGATCCAAAGGGAATGGAGCTCGCCCGCGAATGCATGGCAAACGTGCCTGAAGCCAGTTATCGCGCCATGATGCTGGCTCTCATCGGTTTCGATCAGCGCAGCACGCTCAGGGATATTTCAGTCCCAACGCTGCTGCTCTCCGGCTCAAAGGACAACAACGCGCCGGCGCCCATGATGGCGAAGACGGCGACCTTTATTCCTGGAGCTGAATATGTCGAGCTCGCTGGCGTGGGCCATCTCGCCAATCTCGAACGCCCCGATACCTTCAACGAAGCGCTCGGCCGATTCCTGAACTCTCTCGCGACCAAAGCCTAAGGTGATTGCGCCATGACCATGCAAGTCGGCAAGAATATCGGCGCAAGCGACAAGGCCGTGCTCGATGCTCCGATCTTCGATCCTGTCGCATACCGCCTCAGTGACGAGCAGGCCGGCATCATCGCGCGCGCCCGCGAGATCGGCCAGAGCGTGTTCGCCGGCCGCGCTGCGACCTACGATCGCGAGGCGACCTTCCCGACCGAGAATTATCGCGATCTGCACCGCATCGGCCTGCTCGGCGTTGCCATCCCCAAGAAGCACGGCGGCCTCGGCGCGAACTACCAGACTTATGCCTTGGCGGCGGCCGAGATCGGCCGGTACTGCGGCGCGACCGCGCTGACCTGGAACATGCATGTGTGCTCGACGCTGTGGTCGGGCCCGCTGGCCGACGATCTCGACATGGACGCGGACACCCGCGCCGCGCACGAGCAGCGGCGCGCGGTCCATTACAAGCGCATCGTCGAGGACGGCGCGATCTACTCGCAGCCGTTCTCGGAAGGTGGTGCGGCGGCGGCGGGCGGCGTCGCTTTCGGCACGGAAGCAAGGCCGGTCGAGGGCGGCTGGATCGTCAATGGCAAGAAGATCTTTGCATCGCTCTCCGGTCATGCCGATTATTACGGCGTGCTCTGCACCGAGATCGAGGAAGGCGGGAAGGCATCGCGCCGCAATACGCTTTATCTGGCTATTCCTGCCAAATCGGAAGGCGTCTCGGTCGTTGGTGAGTGGGATCCGCTTGGCATGCGTGGCACCGTCTCGCGGACGCTTCTGTTTACGGACGTGTTCGTGCCGGAGGATTCTGCGCTGATGCCGCGCGGCGTCTATTTTCAGGCCGCAATGCGCTGGCCGCACATGTTCCTGACGCTGTCCCCGACCTACATGGGCCTGGCGCAAGCCGCTTATGATTTCACCGTACGTTATCTACGCGGCGCGGTGCCGGGCATGCCGCCGGTCAAACGCCGGATGTACCCGACCAAGCAGATCGCGGTCGCTCAGATGCAGATCAAGCTAGAGCAGATCAAGGCAATCTGGTTCCAGGCCGTGACCGAAGCCCGCGCCAATCCAAGCAAGGAACAGGTGCTGCGGGCCTACGCCGCACAATATTCGGTGATGGAGGGCGCAAATGAGCTCGCCGCGCTCGCAATCCGCACCTGCGGCGGTCAGGCCATGCTGCGGTCGCTGCCGCTGGAGCGGATCTACCGCGACAGCCGCTGCGGTTCGCTGATGCTGCCCTGGACCGCCGAGCTCTGCCTCGACCGGATCGGACGCGAGGCGCTGTACGAGGCCGGCGAGACGGACGACTGACGGTGGACCTCTGTAGCCTGATCGACCGCAACGCGGCGTTCGCGCCAGACAAGACGGCCATTGCCTTCGAAGGGGAACGGCTGAGCTATGCCGCATTCGCCGCGCGCATCGAACGGACCGCAACTGCTTTGAAGCGGGAACTCGGCGTCGGCCACGGCGACCGCGTCGCGATCCTGAGCCTGAACCGGCCTGACTACCTGGTTCTGCTCTACGCTTGTGCGCGGCTCGGGGCGATGCTGGTGCCGCTGAACTGGCGGCTGGCGGTCGCCGAGCAGCTGTTCATTCTGAGCGATGCCGGCGCCAAGATCCTGGTGCTCGAGCAGGCATTTGAGGGAGTACTTGCCGAACTTGGGCGGACTGCGCCAGGGACATCGGTCGTCGGCCTCGACTTCACGCCGCCTCGCGGCACGACATTCGAAGATCTGCTGGCTCGCAGCCCGAGCAGCGGCCGCAATCCGCACACCGATCTCTCCTGCCCGCTCCTCATCGTCTACACCTCAGGAACAACGGGACGGCCGAAGGGCGCGGTGCTGCGGCAGGAAGCGCTGTTCTGGAACGGCGTCATGAGCCAGCACATGCACAACATGACGTCGGACGACCACGTGCTGACCGTGCTGCCGTTCTTCCACGTCGGCGGCCTCAATATCCAGACGACGCCGGCGCTGCAGTTGGGCGCAACCGTCACGATCCACGCCCGCTTCACGCCGGCTACAGCGCTCGCAGCGATCGAACGCGAGCGGCCGACGCTGACCGTGATGGTGCCGGCGATCATCCAGGCCGTGAGCGAGCATCCCGCCTGGACGACGGCCGATCTCTCGTCACTCAAGGCCGTCGCCACTGGCTCGACGATCGTGCCGCCGCACTTGATCGACCGTTTCGTCGCGCGGGGCGTTCCCGTGCTTCAGGTCTACGGCTCGACGGAAACCTGCCCCATCGCCATCTACACCCGCCTCGGCGGTGACCTCTCGAGAGTGGGATCGACCGGACTGGCCGGCCTGTGCTGCGAGGCAAAGGTGGTCGATCAGGACGGAGTCGAGGTGCCGGCCGGCACACCGGGCGAAATCGCGGTGCGCGGCGCCAACGTGTTCTTCGAATATTGGGGCAATGCGGACGCCACACGTGATGCGCTGCACGACGGCTGGTATCGCACCGGAGATATTGGCCTGTGCGATGCGGACGGCTATTTCTGGGTGCGCGACCGCAAGAAGAACCTGATCATTTCCGGCGGCGAGAATGTCTATCCAGCTGAGGTCGAGCGCGTCCTGCTCGAACATCCCGATGTCAGCGAATGCGCCGTGATCGGCCGGCCGGACCCGCGCTGGGACGAAGTCCCCGTCGCTTATGTCATCCGGCGATCCGGCTCGCATCTCGAAGCGGATGAGCTCAGAGCGTACATCCAGGCACAGCTCGCGCGATTCAAAGTTCCCCGCGATATCGTCTTCGTCACCGACCTGCCGCGCACTGCGCTCGGCAAGGTGCAGCATTTCTTGCTGAAGCAGCTCGATTCGCAATCGCGCGCGCAAGGAGAAAGATCTTGAAGATTGCGGTTCTGGGTGGGGGAAACGGCTCGTTCGCAGCCGCGGGCGATTTTGCGCTGGCGGGGCACGACGTCCGGCTCTGGCGCCGCGATGCGGATCAGGTCGCAGCGCATCGCGCCACCGGCTCGCGCATTCTGGTCAAGGATCATAACGGCCGCCACGACGTGGAGCTCGCGCTGGTCACGGCCGACATCGCCGAAGCCGTCAACGGCGTCGAGCTGATCCTCTGCCCCGCGCCTGCCTTCGCACAGCCGGATATTGCCCGTCAGCTCGCCCCGCATCTGCAGGACGGCCAGGTTATTTTTCTGCCGCCGGCGACATTCGGCTCGATGATATTCGCCCAAGCCGCCCGAGATGCCGGTAACCACGCCGAGGTGAGCTTTGCCGAGACCGGGACGTTGCCCTGGCTGACCCGCAAGCATGGACCATTCGAGGTCGCGATCACGATCCGTGCCAAGCGACTGCCCGTCGGCGTGTTCCCGCTCGATCGTGCCGCACATGCGCTCGAAGTCATTGGACGCGCTTTCCCCGGCGTGATCGAACCGTGCGGAGATGCGCTGTCCGGCTCCCTGATGAATGCAGGGCCTATCATCCATCCACCGTTGATCGTGATGAACGCCGGCCCGATCGAACATTTCGAGCGCTGGGACATTCACAAGGAAGGCACGCAAGCCGCGATCCGCCGGGTCACCGACGCGCTCGACGCGGAACGCATCGCGGTGCGCGAGGCGCTCGGTTACGGCGCGCCGCATTTCCCGCTGGCTCATCACTATGCGAAGAAGGGCGAGATTTGGATGTATGGCCGCGGCTCGCACGACCGGCTGACCGATTCCGGCGACTGGCGCGAACGGATCGTGCTGACCGAGCACCGCTACATGCGAGAGGATCTGCGGCTCGGGCTGTCGTTGCTGGTCTCCGTCGCCGCCCTGGCTGGCGTGGCCACGCCGCTGGCCAAAGCGTTCCTCGCGATCGGCGGCGCGATCTGCGGCGAGGATTTTGCGCGAGAGGGCCGAACGCTCGAGACGCTGAGGCTCGGCAATCTCAGCAAGGCTGAATTGCAGACGCTGCTTCGCAATGGATTCTGATCGATGACCAATCACGTCAATATCGCCTGTCTCGGGGCTGGCCGCATGGGACGCGGCATCGCCGTCGCGTTCGCCTATGCGGGGCACGAGGTCACGATGATCGACATCAAGGCGCGCGCCGCGGACGATTTCGCCAAGCTGGAGGCGGACGCACTCGGCGAAATCAGGAAGACCTTTGCCAGCCTGTCGAAGCTGGGGCTACTGACCGAGATGGACGTCGATCCGCTGATCGCGCGGGTCTCGGTGGTGGCGGCCGGCGAAGGCGGTGCAGCGCTATCCGAGGCCGGTATGGTCTTCGAGGGCGTCCCTGAGGTCGTCGAGCTCAAGCGGGAGGTACTGGCGGCCGCCTCAAGGCAGGTCGGCCCGGACACGATTATTGCATCGACGACGTCGACGATCCTCGTCGACGATCTGTCCGGCGCGATCGTGAACCCTCGCCGCTTCCTCAACGTGCATTGGCTCAACCCGGCCTATCTGATCCCGCTGGTCGAAGTTTCGCCTGGCAAGGCCACCGACCCCGCCATCATCGACGAGGTCAAGGTGCTGCTCGAAGGCATCGGCAAGATACCGGTGGTCTGTGCGGCGACGCCTGGATTCATCGTCCCGCGCATCCAGGCGCTGGCGATGAACGAGGCCGCTCGGATGGTTGAGGAGGGTGTCGCCAGCGCGGAGGAAATCGACAAGGCGATCCGCTACGGCTTCGGCTTCCGCTACGCCGTGCTCGGCCTGCTCGAATTCATCGACTGGGGTGGCGGCGACATCCTGTACTATGCGAGCCGCTATCTCGAAGGTGCACTGGGGAGCGATCGCTATCGGGCGCCAGAGGTGATTTCGCGCAACATGAGCGAGGGCCGGATCGGCCTGCGGACGGGCGCGGGCTTCCTCGACTACTCCGGCCTCGATGTCGATGCCTATCGTGTCGAGCGACTCAGGGCCATGGTCGACCTGCTCCGCCACTTTGGCCTGGCGCGACCGCCCGTGCTCGATCGCGGCTAGCCGAAGACGTCCTGGAGCACACCTTCGCGGACGACCGCAACACCGTCGAGCTCGATCGTCGTTCCCATCATTGGCAGGTCGAAATGACCCGCCGTGTAGCGGCCCGCGAATTCATTCGCACCAGTCGAGAACAGGAAATTGCCCGACACAGCGCGAAGCTCGGTACCGTTGGTATCGCGCTGGTCGTACATCGAGAGCGCCTCGTACCGCGCGCCGGGGTTCATGCCAAAACCGACATGCGAGACCGCATAGGCTTCGCGATCACCCCAGGCGGCGAGATAGCTGCGCATCATCGCGGCATCCGTACCTTCGCCTTCCAGCTCGACGACGTAATCGTCCTTCAGCGTCATCTTCACCGGTGACGTCAGATAACGTTTGAAGGTTAGGTTGATGTCGCCGGGCGCCATCACCAGCGTGCCGTTGATGGTCCCACTCTTGGGGAAGCTGACGACGATGCCACCCGGCCAATGCGCGAGTGTGCCGGGTTTGTCGGTCCAGCCCCACACGCCGACCGTGGAGGCTCCGACCATGTCGACGTCAAGCGCCGTTCCGGCCTTTGAAGTGACCCGCATCCGCTTCGTTCCGCGCAGCATCTTCGCCGCGGCACGAACGCGCTTCTCGAGCGCGGGATCCTGCACCATCCGTTCCAGCGCCTCGGGATGCTCGTTCGAAATCACCAGAATGCGCGCGCCAGCCTTGAGAATTTCGGGTGTCTCCACCGCATGCATCAGGCCCTCGATGGTGCAATCCACCACAAAGCTGGCCTGCTGAAGCGCGCTGATCACCGGCCCCAGCTGCTGGATCGCCTCGCTCGCCCCGGTCGAGCGAACCGGAACGACATGACGGTTACGCGGTGTCGGCATTACCACGTGAAACGGCCGTGCTCCCATCCGGAGCAGCGCGAGCTCCGCCAGATGCACGTTCAACGCGCGCGACTGGGTTTCCGAGAGGATCGCCGCGGTATCGCCCGCCCTGACGGCGCATCGGTCAAAGATTTCGCAAAATGCGTCGATCCATTTTGCCTCGATGCGATCAGCCAGCATGGTCCACTCCCGGTCGTCAAGATTCTCTATTTGTCTGTTACGCTTCGGGGAAGCCCCGGAGCAGATACGATCGCACGGCGCCCAGCAGACCGTTCAGGATCAAACCCAGCAGCGAGATCGTGATCAACGGAACGAACATGTCCACAGCCTGGAAAGTTCGAGCCGCCGTCACGAGCGCATGGCCTAGTCCATCCGTTGACGTGATCATCTCGGCCAGAAACACCACGATGCAGGAAATAACAAGGCCGATCCGGCAGCCGGTCAGGATCGAAGGCATCGCCGCCGGCAGCACGACCTTGAAGAGGATTTCATAGCGCGGCGTTCCTGCCGCCATTGCCGACCAGATCAGCTTCTGCTCCACGGTCGACGCGCCGTAATAGGTCGAGAGCAGAATGGGAAAGAGTGCGTCCGCGGCAACCAATGTGATCTTGGATCCGTGGCCGAAGCCGAGCAGCAACAGCAATGCCGGATAGAGAGCGACCTTGGGCAACGGCGCCAATACGCGCACGATTGGTCGAACCACGGCATTGATCGCGGGATTGGCGGCGGCGGCGATGCCGATGCTGACACCCAGCACGACGGCAATCGCGAACCCAGCAAACAACCGGATCAGGGTCGCCGCGATCTCCTGCTGAAACGTCCACGTTACGAGTTGCTGGAGCAGCCGACTGAACACATATCCCGGCGGCGGCAGCAGAGCCACAGGCGCAAGGCCTGTTGACACGAGGCCTTGCCACACTGCGATCACCAGTACGATTGGCGCGAGCCCGAGAGCGAGATTTGGGGAGAGAAGGCGCGACATCACGAGAAGCTCAGCGGCAGGTCGAATTGAGGCTCGGACCAGCGGACAAGGCGGGCACGAACCCTTTCGAATATCGCGTCGAGGCAGATTCCCATTGCCCCCACGATGATGATCATCGCAAAGACGGTGTCGTACTGGCCCATGTCTAGCGCATTAAACAGGATGTTCCCGGCGCCGGACTGACGGGCGATCATCTCGCTGGTGATCATCGTGATCAGCGCCAGCACCAATCCCGTGCGGCAGCCGGTCAGAATTTCCGGCAGGGCCGCGGGCAACACGATGCGCACCAGGCGCTGCGCCGGAGAAAGCCCCATCGCGGCGCCCGACCACAGCATCTTTTCCTCAACCGCTTTGGCGCCCTCAAAACTGTGATAGATCACGGGCAGGCTGACGCCAAGGAAGATCACCAATGTCTTCGTAATGTCGCCAACGCCCAGCCACAGCATGATGATCGGCATCAAGGCCGCCTTCGGCACCGGGTAGATCACCATCAGGAGCGGATTGAAGAAGGCCGCGACCGCAGCGCTACGTCCCATTAACAGCCCAAGTGGAATCGAAACAAGCACGGCCACGCCAAACCCGATTGCCATGCGGCGGAGCGAGGCCAGGATATTGACCAGCGCTTCCTTGTCGCCAAGGATGTCCGGAATCGCGCGGATTGCTTCGATCGCCGTGGGAAAGCTGTCATTCTTCAGCGCGAGTGACGCGACCTGCCACACCGCCAGCAGTCCGATGCAGGCGAGCACCGGGGCAGAGCGTTTGACTATGCCGGCCGACGACATCATGCGAGCGAGCCGGCTTCGTCGCTCTCATCGAACATGCGCTCGATGTCGACGACGTACTTCTGGTACCGCGGATCAAGCAACAGCTCGCTGCGGCGGCGCGGCCGCGGCAGATCGATGTCGATGACCTGCCGGATGCGGCCTGGCGATTTCGACATCATCACGACCTTGTCGGAAAGGAAGACGGCCTCGTCGACCGAATGGGTGACGAATAGCACCGTCTTGCGATCACGCTCCCAGATGTTCAAGAGATCGTTCTGCAAGCGCGTCCGGGTATACGCGTCGAGCGCGCCGAATGGTTCGTCCATCAACAGGACTTCGGGATGGTAGGCGAGCGTTCGCGCCAGCGCGACGCGCTGCTTCATTCCGCCCGACAGCTCCTTGGGGTAGAAGTTCTCGTAGCCCTTGAGGCCGACCATCTCGATCAAGGTCCGGCTCTGGGCTTCGGCGTCGGTGGTGCGCACGCCTTGCTGGCGGGGGCCGTACATCACATTGCCGAGCACGGTCTTCCAGGGAAACAGCGCGAATTCCTGGAACACCGGTCCGCGATCCGGACCCGGCCCCGTGATCGCGTTTCCCTTCATCTTCGCCGCGCCGCTGGTCGGACTGACGAAGCCTCCGACTATGTAGAGCAGGGTCGACTTGCCACAACCGGATGGGCCGAGGATGGAAACAAAAGCGCGTTCCTCGATCGTCAGCGAGATGTCCGACAACGCCACATGATCTCTGCGCGCCGAGGTCTGAAAGACCTGCGAGACGTGGTCGATCTCGATGATCGCAGGAGCCGGCTCTTGTCGCGTCACCGGTTTCACCCATTCGCTTGATCTTGAAGGCACTACCTTCATCGCGTCTCTCGCCTCGCTCGCGCGCGAATATCGCGCGACACGCCCCGCTGAATGTCCTCCATCAGCGGCAAGACCTTAGCAAGAAACTTGCCAGACTGACGGCCGTGTTCGCACGGGTGCAGTTCGTCATTCGAACCAAGGCCATTCCGCCGGGCCCTCGTGCGTAACGGCTCCGCCCGGCGCCTGCCCGACAAGTCGCGCATACTTTGCGAGCGCGCCGGCGCGATGGCGCGGTGACCGCGGCTTCCAGTGGCACCGACGTGCCGCAAGTTCCTGCTCATCGACCAGCAAATCCATCCGTCGGTTTGTGGCATCAATCCGGATCCTGTCGCCGTCACGAACAAGCGCCAGGGGACCGCCAACAAAGGCTTCGGGAGACACGTAGCCGATACACATGCCGCGGGTCGCGCCAGAAAACCGTCCGTCGGTGATCAGGGCCACCTTCTCGCCCATGCCCTGCCCGTAGATCAGCGCGGTGACGCCGAGCATCTCGCGCATGCCGGGGCCGCCGACCGGCCCTTCATTGCGGATCACCAGCACATCGCCTGCCTTGTAGCTGCGGTCGCGAACCGCTGCGACGCAAGCCTCCTCGTCTTCAAAAACGCGTGCGACGCCCTCGAAGAATTGGCTCTTCAATCCCGCAACCTTGATCACCGCGCCGTCGGGGCAAAGATTGCCTTTCAGCACCGCCACGCCGCCATCGGGCATGATCGGCGCGCGGGCCGCGTAAACGACCTCACCATCGGGCGCATTAGCCGCACCATATTCTTCGGCAAGCGTGCGGCCTGTGATGGTGATGCAGCTGCCATCGATATGCCCGCTCTGGATCAGTTCGCGGACCACCACGGCGGCGCCGCCGATGTCGTAGACGTCCTTCGCCGTATATTTGCCTCCGGGTCGCAGATTCCCGATCAGTGGTGTCCTGGCAAAGACCTCGCCGACGTCATCGATCGTGAACGCGATGCCCGCCTCGTTCGCGATCGCCGGAAGATGCAGAGCGGCATTGGTCGAACCGCCCGTCGCTGCGACGATCGCCGCACCATTCTCGAGGGACTTCCGCGTCACGATGTCGCGCGGCAGCGGACCGCCGCGTTCCAGCATCTCCACGATCAGGCGCCCGGCCCGGCGCGAGATCTGCGCTCGCGCAGCGTAGACACCGGGGATCATCGAGACGTTGGGGATGGTGAGGCCCAGCGCCTCCGACACCATACCCATGGTATTCGCAGTGAACTGGCCGGCGCACGCACCGATGGTCGGCAGGCAGGCGCGCTCGATCCGCTCGAGCGTGGCGCCGTCGATCTCGCTGGTCATAAAGCTGCCGACGGCTTCATAGGAGTCGAGCACCGTCAGGGTCCGCCCGTCCACGCGGCCCGGCAGCGAGCTGCCGCCGTAGATGAAAATGGACGGCACGTTGCAGCGAACCATGCCCATCATCACGCCGGGAAGCGTCTTGTCGCATCCGCCAAATCCGATCAGGGCGTCGTAAGCCAGACCATGGACGACCGCTTCGATCGAGTCGGCGATCAGCTCGCGCGAAAATAGGGAGAACTTCATCCCCTCATGATTCATGCTGATGCCGTCGGAAACCGACACGGTGGAGAATTCCCGCGGTGTGCCACCGGCCTCCTCGATTCCGGTCTTGGCCGCGGCGACCTGAAAGTCATGGGTCATATTGCAGGGCGTCTGCTCGCCCTTCATGCTGACGACGCCGACCATCGGCTTGGCGATCGCGGCGTCGTCGAGACCCATTGCGCGCATGAATGCACGGTGCGGGGCTCGGTCGAGACCGTCTGTGGTGACCCGTGATCGCAGCTTCTTCATACGTGCATCTTCTTCATGCTGCGTTCCGGATGATCCGGGACGCCACGACCCCTGGTCTGGATAATTCGCCCGCTCGCTTATTGCAGCGGAGCGACGATCGTCGGATGCTTGAACTGTGCGACATCCAGCTTCGGCAGCATTCCAGTCTCTGCATAGATGTCCAGCATCTTCTGGATCGCGGGAAAATTCGGTGCCGCACCCGGATCGCGACCGAAATCGTTGTCCTTGAGCAGGTAAGTCTCAAGCACCGGAATAGGCGCCTTCAGAACTTCATTGACCACCTTGAGTGTCTCTTCGCGGTTTGCCAACGCTTTCTTCATGCCCGACGTGATGTCGCGGACATAGGTCTTGACCAGTTCGGGGTTCTTATCGACGAAATCGGCACGGCAGGCTTCCAGGATATGCACGATGTTCGGCATGGCCTGCGACAACGAGAACAATTTCCTTGTGCCGCCCTTCGCCTCCGCACGCGCGGCAAAGGGCTGGTTCATGTTGACCGCATCGACACGGCCCTGCCGGAGCGCGTCTTCAGAGACGGCAAAGCCAACCTCGACCAGCTTGATGTCCTTGGCAGGATCGACACCATTCTGCTTCAGGAGCAGGTTGAATGGCCCCTGCGTGCCGCCGCCGATCACAGAAATTCCGACCGTCTTGCCCTTGAGATCGGCAATGGTCTTGATCGGCGAGTCATCCATGACAGCCCAATAGACCGAAAAGCCGCCGGGCTTCTCGAAAACGTGCTGTGCCACGATGTAGGCTTTGAGGTTGCCTCCGACCACGCCATTGGAGAGCGAGAGTGGCGCCTGCGTCGCGCAATCCAGCGCCCCGGCTGCGAGTGCCTGCGTCATCGGGGCGGTGCCCTGAAATTGAGTCCATTCGATGTTGTAGGTCTTGCCGATGTTGGGAAACTCGGCCGGGCGCCGCATCATCCAATATTTGGATTCTTCGGCAGGGATGGTCCAGCCGACGCGGATGGTCTGCTGCGCCTGCGTCGGGCCTGCGTCCGCGATCAGGGCCGCAACCGCGCTCATTGCCAGGATCCACCTCGAAACGGTTCGCATCATCCCACTCCGCTGCTCCGGCGCCGACGGGCGCCACCGAACCCGACCTGTCCAAATGTTTCATGGTTCAAACAATCAGGCAAGCCATGCATGCCGACCGGTGTCACCGAACGATACGCCATGTAAGGTAAGTCGGCGGTCGCACGGCGTTGCGCTGCGGCAGAGGAGGCAACCTATGGCTGATGCGAGCAGAACAAACCCGCAAGATGTCGAGAGGCTCGGTTATATCGGCCTTGGGCTCATGGGGGCACCCATGACCAGGCGCCTGCTCAAGGCTGGCCATCAGGTCACCATCTGGAACCGTTCGCAGGACAAAACGACTCCGCTAGTCGAGGCCGGCGCAGTTCGCGCAGCCACGCCCCGCGACGTGATGGTGAAATCGGACATCGTTTTCATGTGCGTGACAGACGCGGCCGCCGTCCAAGAGGTGATCTTCGGGCGCGAAGGTCTTTCATCGGCTCCCGGCGCCGGCAAGCTCGTGGTCGACTTCTCGTCCATCCATCCTGACGCCGCACGCGATCTTGCAGCGCGTCTGAAAGACGCGAACGATACCGGTTGGATCGATGCGCCGGTGTCCGGGGGTACGAAGGGCGCCGAGGAAGGCACCCTTGCGATCATGGCTGGCGGAGAAGCGCGCGACATCGAGAGGGTGCGGCCCTATGTGCTCGCCATGGCGCGCAGGTTCACCCACATGGGCTCGATCGGCGCCGGCCAGACCACGAAGCTGTGCAATCAGGTGATCGTCGGATGCGCGATGGCCGTCCTCGCGGAGGCAACGCGCCTTGCCGTGAACGCCGGAATTGACGCCAACCGATTGCCCGAAGCGCTCGCCGGCGGCTTTGCGGATTCCATCCCACTCCAGCTCTTCGTGCCGCGAATGGTTCAGGGCATTCACACCCCACCGCTCGGTCACATCGCAACGATGCTCAAGGACCTCGATACGGTCGCGGACGTCGCACAGGCGACGTCGACGCCGGTGCCGATGGCCTCGCTTGCAGGGCAACTTTTCAGGTTGGCGAAGGCGGCGCGCGGCGCGCAAGCGGATGCGCTTGAGATCTACAAGCTTTCAGGGCAGAGCCTTGCATCGTTGAACGCGACCTAAGTACGCTACGGCGCTTTCTTGCGCTCATCGTCGGACAGGAACCGACCAAATGTCCCACGCGCGAAGAGCAGCGGCTCTTTCGCGTTGTAAGTATAGGCCTCGACCGCGCCGAGAAAGATCACATGGTCGCCGCCATAGTAACGATTCACCGCGCGGCATTGAAAATTGGCAACGCTCTCAGCGAGCACGGGCGCATTGCCGAGGCCCGGCGACCAAACCACGCCAGTGAACTTGTCGTCCGACGACTTGGCGAATTTGTTCGCGAGCGCCTGTTGCGAAGCGCCAAGCACGTTGACCGTAAAATGACTGGCGTTTTGGAATACGGTCAGACTCGAGGAATAAACGACAAGGCTCCACAGAACCAGCGGAGGATTCAGCGAGACAGAGGCGAACGAATTGCAGGTCAGGCCATAGGGCTTCCCATCAGCGGCCGCGGCCGTGATGATCGTCACACCCGTCGCGTAGGTGCCGAGCGCGTTGCGAAAATCGCGGGGGTCGATTGGCGAGTTGTCGCTCGCGAATTCGTTGGCTGGATCGGAAGCGGCCGGCTTCTTCGGCAGATCATTCATCGGCCGGCCTCACAGCGTGAGATTCTCGGACGGCAGGCCCAACGCCACGCGTCCATAATTGGTCCCGGCCGCGTCGAAGTTGAACGCCAGATGCGAGTTGATCGCGTGCGCATCGCGGAACTGCCGCTGCAGCACGCCCGTCGTGAACAGGCCGCGCGCTCCGCTCGCGGCAAACAGCATGGAGACCGCCTCGGTGCACAGATTCACCGAAAAGGCTCCATCGCGCCGATATCTGGTCTTGGTCGCCATATCAGGAATACGACCGCACCGAGCGTCCTCCATCGCATTAAGGCAGGCCGAGCGCATGATCAGGCGTCCAGCGTCGATCTTGGCCGAGGCCTCAGCGATCTTGATTTGCGTGCTTTGAAAGTCGCTCAGCTTGGCGCGGTTGTAAGTCGAAATGCGATGACGCGCGACCTCGGCGTAATCGTCGAGGCAGGCCTGCGCGTTTCCAAGCGCAACACCGGACAGGACGTAAGGAAAAAGCGAGAAGACAGGGAGCGCATACAGCGGATTCGGATTGACCTTGCTGCCCGGCGTTGGGCCTCCGGCGAGTTCGCCGACGGCGACCGTCATATGGTCAGCCACGAAGGCGTCCTTGACCTCCACGTCGCATGATCCCGTCCCGCGTAATCCCGCGACATTCCAGGTATCGAGGACTTTGTAGTCGCCTTTGGGCAGCAAGAAGATTCGATACGCGATGCCGTCGGCCTCGTCATCGGAGTAAACGACGCTCGCAAGCATATTCCATTCGCAGGAGGCAACGCCCGAGGAAAACGGCCAGCTACCATGCAGCCGATATCCACCCTCGACCCTCGTGGCGCGTCCGGCCGGAAAAATGAAGGAGGACGCAATCAACACGTCCGGATCGCGGGCCCAGACCAGATCCTGCGCCTTCTGCTCGAACATGCCGAGCATCCAATGATGGCTTGCCAGATTGGCGAGGTTCCAGGCTACCGAGGCATCCGCCGATCCGAGCAGCTCGGCGCAGTCGACCAGGGCGACATAATCAAGCTCGCCGCCGCCAATCCGCCTCGGCTGGAGCATGCGGAACAGACCGGCATCATGGAGATCCCTTTCAGTCTCCGGCGGAAGATGTCGCAGCTCCTCCGTCCGCGCTGCCCGCTCTCGCAACCGAGGTAGGAGTGCCCGAGCCTTCGCGATCATTGCCGCATAGGCGCGCTCACCGGCTTCCAGCCCGGCGGGCTCGCTCATGCTCGGCTCTCGACCAGGCGCCATGCCGTATCCCTCACTTTCACATATTTATGCGGCGGGCCCTTCACCAAATCAAGTCAAGGGAGGGCTAGCAGGTGCGGTCGCGGGGCACCTCGGCCAAACCTAAAGCCAGGATCGCTCGCGCGAGCATTGCAAAGCGGTGATCCGCGAGCATCGCCATACTTTCCCCGGCGATCAACTGCCTAGCTCGAATCGGTCGAAGGCTTGACTGATCCAAAGGCGCCCTTTTCGGCGAACTCCGCGATGCGACGTTCGTCGTAGCCGAGCGTATCATGCAAGACTTGCTTCGTATGCTCACCCAGCAGCGGAGCAGCCAGGGGATCAATGGCCCCAGTCAGGCTCATCGTAATCGGCGGCTCGATGTTGGGCACCCATTCTGCTGTACGATGCGGAATCCGGCTCAAGCGGTCGCGCTCGCGCGCTTCCGGCGCATTGAACCCCTCCTCAACCGTGCGAAGATAGCCGACCGGGATATTTGCCAGCTTCATCTTTGCCATCCAGTTCTCGAGGGTATCGCTCGCAAAGACCTCCGCAATAGCTGCCCGCAGGAGCTCCTTGTTCTCGGAGCGGGCCTTCCGCGTTGCAAATTGCGGATCGGTGATCAGATCGGGCCGGTTGAGCACCTCGATCGCGAGCCGGCGATAGAGCCGGTCATTGGCACAAGCCATGTAGAGCGGTCCATCGGAGGCCTCGTAGACGCCGACGGTGGGAGAGCCGCTCGGCGAATTGCCAAACCGGCCAGGATTCTCGCCGTTGATCAGATAGGCCATGCCGTAGAAACCCGTCATCCCCATCGCGACATCGAACAGCGCCACCTCGACATGCTGCCCGCGGCCGAGCCGGTCCCGCGCCAGTAATGCCAGCAGGATTGCGTTGCAGGCAGACATTCCCGTTGCCATATCCACGATCGGCGGGCCGGTACGAACCGCCGGGCCGTCGGCAAACCCGTTAAGCGACATGAAGCCGCTCTCCGCCTGCGTGATGGGATCGAAGCCCGGGCGCGAAGCGAACGGTCCGGTGCGTCCGTAGGCGGAGATCGAGCAATAGACCAGCCGCGGATTGAGCGAAGCGACAGCTTCGTAATCGAGGCCGAACTTCTTCATGACCCCGCTGGAAAAATTCTCGACGACGACGTCCGCTTTGCGGATCAGGTCGAGCGCGATTTCGCGGGCTTCCGGCACGGCAAGGTCGAGCACGATGCCACGCTTGTTGCGGTTCAGGCTAAGATAGGCGGCACTCTCTCCGCCGATTTCGGCGTGTTCGTAAGCACGTGTGTCGTCGCCGCCGTCGGGATTCTCGATCTTGATGACTTGCGCGCCGAAGTCAGCAAGTGTCTGTGTGCAGGCTGGGCCGGCAACGACACGCGTAAAATCGACAACCAGCAGACCATCGAGCGCAGTAGGCTCTCCCGTCGCCCGCGGCGCACGTTCCGGCAATTGAGGCTGGTTGGGCATTGAAGCGCTCCTTTACATCGGCTTATAGCCGCCGAATTTCCTGCAAGACCGAACTTAAAGCCCGGCACCGCCGACTTCGCAAGTGCTTCACCCGGATCACCTGAAACGCAGAAAGGGCTCGGCAGCCATCCGGCTCCCGGGCCTCTCGACACTCAGCGCATTTGGGCTGCGCCACATCTTGCCCAACGTGGATAGTCGCGTTCCGCATCACGGGAAGCTCAGCGCCACCACTCAGCGCAGCCACTTTCGCCAGCAAAGCGTATGAGACCAGGCCCAGCGCACCTCGGGCTGATAGAGGCCGATAGCCCGTCTGGATGAAGTATTGGCGGACACGGGATTGTCCATCGTATCCCAAACGACGCTGTCCCAGCCGATACGGCGCCCCCTTGCCTCGATGGCCCCCATCAACCTGATTTGGAGCCCGCGCCTCAATGCCGCCGCAAGACCCCGAACGTTGAAAAGTAGCCGCAATGTCGCACGTGCGTGGACGATACAACATCGGCAAAAGGCGACTGCGTCATCGCCAGATAGACCAGGCACCAGGTTCCAATGTCGAACCGGGGCATCGCCGCGGCGTCGAAAAACGTCAGCTGGTGCAGATCGGCGAAGCTGCCGGCAACGTCATCATCAGATGCATCGGCCACACAAATTCTGTACATGGCATACCCATCGGTGAGAAGTGACCTTGATCCGTCGTGCGGCGATGTCGCCGCAGTGGAAGCCTCACTTGCTCAGCACGACCTTGACGCCGACCCAAATGGCCCCCATCAGACCGGTGGCGATCACCGTGATTACGACCTTGAATGCATAGCTCTGCGCCTGCTCCACGCTCTTCCGCCATCGCCGCAGATGCTGGAAGTCCGCCCTGAGCTCTTTCCGATCGTCATCCTCAATTCCAAAAGAGGCCAGCACCGACGCCATTGCTTTCAATACGATCGCATCGATGCTCTCCTGCCGCAGTCTGTGTTGCGCGGCCAGCGTCTCGGCAACGATGGCCTTGATTTCGTCGTCCGGCATCTTCACCGCCTGATGATCCTTGCAACGTTCTCGAAGCCGCGCTTGGCGAAGTAGAATGTGGCGACGAGATTGGCTGTGACAGCCGCAAATCCTGCGAGAGCGTCCGTAGAGTCAAGACCAAGCACTTTTACCCAACGTTCAAACGAACTTGCGGGTCTGGCAAAAGTTAGCCGATCAGGAGGATCGGCCAATGACGCCCAAGGCGACGTCCGAAGAGAGATCGCGAAACCTACCGGCAGCCAAGCCGCGCAGCGACAACAAGCCGCGGAGCGCTGATAGGCTGCGCATCGACAAGGCGCGAGAGACGCAACAAGTGATCATTGAAGACGCCAGCGAGACGGAGGACAGGGACCCCGACCTCGTGCACGGCGATGGCGGCACCATCGACCTTCCCACTAAACCCGGCGATTTGTCGAAGGACGATTAGGCGGAACCTACCTGACGCGAGGCGCGTTTACTCTCGTTGGAAGGAACGTTCGTCGATGAGTCACACTGTCCTGGTTGTTGACGACGACCCCGCCGTCCTCGAGGTGATCGTCGGCATGCTGGAAGATCTCGGCTGCCAGGTGGTCAGCGCCCAAAACGGTCGGGATGCGCTCGATCAGCTCAAGGAGAACCAGGACATCTCCGTCCTGATCACGGACATCAATATGCCGGGCATGGATGGTCATGAACTGGCCGAGCTGGCCAAGCGAATCCGCCCCGAGTTGAAGATGCTTCAACTATCCGGTCGCGAACCCCGGCGCGGCGGCCTGCCGATGATCAGGAAACCGTTCTCGTTCGAGGAACTCGCTGACGTCATCCAGCGAACCACCGGCATTTGCTGACGTCACGCCCAAAAGAAAGGCCCGCAGCGGAATGCTCCGTGCGGGCTGAACCAAACTCTTTGGACGATGCCATTCTGCCATTGTTTTGCCCGACGTGTCAAACACCGTCGCACGCAAGAGGAAGCCCTTCCTCCCAGCTAGATATGTGGTGGGCAAGGGGCATGCTTCAAGTCCCTGCTCCTGCCGTAGAACCCGTGGCCCGGCCAACACATCGAGGGGTCACGACATGCCTGTATTGCTTCCGACGTCCCGTTCGCGCCACGAGGCTCGTCGCGCCGGCGCGGGCAGCGCAGCGACGACCGATCATGCCGTGGTGATCGCCGGCGGTGGCCCGACCGGCCTGATGCTGGCTGCGGAGCTCGCTCTCGCCAATGTCGACGTCGCAGTGGTCGAGCGGCGTGCGAACCAGGAGCTGGCCGAGACGCGCGCCGGCGGATTGCATGCCCGCACCATCGAGATCCTCGATCAGCGCGGCGTCGCCGACGGCTTTCTGCGCGAGGGCCAGATCACCCAGCTCGCCGGCTTCGCCTGGACGCGGCTCGACATCAGCGACCTCCCGACCCGGCACGCTTACGGCCTCGCGCTGCGGCAGAGCCACATCGAACGCATCCTGGCCGGCTGGGTCGAAGAGCTCGCAGTGCCGGTCTATCGCCACGCCGAGGTGACGGGATTTGCGCAGGATGAGACCGGCATCGACGTCGCACTGTCGGGCGGAAAGAAGCTGCGCGCAAATTATCTCGTCGGCTGCGATGGCGGCCGCAGCATCGTGCGCAAGACTGCCGGCATCGACTTCGCCGGCTTCGATCCGACGCTCAGCAATCTCATGGCCGAGGTCGAAATGCGCGAGGCGCCAGCCCTTGGCCTGCGTCACGACGCGCTCGGCTTTCACGGCCTCAGCGAGACCGAGAGCGGCCGCGTGCTGGTCGTCGTGACGGAAGCAACGCTCGAGCGCACCGGCGAGCCCACCTTGCGCGACCTCAGCGAGGCCCTCGTCGCGGTCTACGGCACCGATTTCGGCCTCCACAGCCCCGCCTGGATCTCCCGTTTCACCGATGCGGCACGGCAGGCGGTATCCTATCGCAGCGGACGCGTGCTGCTCGCCGGCGATGCCGCGCATATCCATCACTCCGTCGGCGGGCAAGGCCTCAACCTAGGTGTGCAGGACGCCGTCAATCTCGGCTGGAAGCTGGCGCAGGTGGTCAGGGGCATCTCGCCCGACAGGCTGCTCGACACCTACCATTCCGAACGTCACCCCGTTGCCGCGCGCGTCTTGCGCAACACCATGGCGCAGATCGCGCTGCTCCGCCGCGGCGATGACGGCCTCAAGGCCGCGCGCGACGTCGTCTCCGAGGTGCTCGCCATGGACCAGCCGCGCCAGCGCGTTGGCGCAATGATGAGCGGGCTCGACATCCGCTACGATCTCGGCGATGGCCACGCGCTGCTCGGGCACCGCATGCCGGATCTCGGTCTGTCGGTCGAAGGCCAGAAGCTCAAACTGTTCACGCTGCTGCACAGCGCGCGCGGCGTGCTGCTCAATTTTGGCCAGCCCGGCGGCATCGACGTTACGGCCTGGGCGGATCGCGTCAGTTACATTGTCGCCGATTACGATGGCCCATGGGAGCTTCCGGCTATCGGATGGGTCGCCCCGCCGAGCGCAGTGCTGGTGCGACCCGACGGCCATGTGGCCTGGGTGGGAGACGAGAGTCAACGCGGACTGGCGGATGCGCTGACAACCTGGTTCGGACCGGCTGCTGCGTAGCGCACGAACGTCACAGCCGCGACACCCCGCGGGCTGATCCGAACTCCTTCGATGATGCCATTCTGCCAGTGTTTACCAGTCCAGAACTCGATCTCGCGCCCGACGACAGCGGACAATCTCACCGTGATTGTGCCAATCTTCCCATCCGACTGGAAGGGAAGAATGTCGACCCACAGGGTGAAGGGCTGGTCACGAACGGCCGAACGATCGGCTGGACATGTCCAGCCAGAGACTAGAAGGCCGCGCGACTTTGCTAGCCGACACCACGCGGCAGCATTCCGGCTTGCGGCGATCAACGCGCCCATGACTGCGGTGGTTATGCGCGGCAACGAGCAGTCGCTCGTTCTTTCCCAGCATGGAGACGATCAGGTGACCTCGATGCCGCATCGCTACCACCTTACTCCCCGGCCAAGTCGTGGTAGCGTGCGCCCACCGGCCCGAGCCGCCATCGAATGACCGCGATAAGCTCTTTGCCGCAGCGAATGAGCGGCGAATTTGCCAGAGACTGTTGCGGATCGTCACCCGGCTATGTTGCCAAATTCGGATGTCGCGAGCGCAGGATCTTGGCAACGGCGAACATGTCGGGCGTTGCCGGACGTCCAACAAGACCAAAGCGAGAAGCGAATTACTCATCGACGAACCCCGCAGAAAATTTAGGACGAGATTCGCTCCTTCCCCAAAGGTTGAAACTTCAGTCTAGAACAAACAACAATGTCCACAGACCTTCCTTGGCGCGTGTCGCTGAGCAAGAAGATCGGTGCCAATTAATTCGAGCATGAGCGAAGGTGGTTGAGCTAAGTCGCGCCCCTCTTCCACCCCTCAGCTCCTCACTCCCGCACCCGACCCATCGCCTCCGGCAGTGACGCCAGCAGCAACACGACGCAGACGCACAGCAGCACGATGTCCTTGAACAGAAACTCGCCGGTGAGATTCCAGGCCATCGGATCGGTCGAGAGGCTCCATGTCACCACGCCCGGCGTGGTGAAGAAGAACGAGAAGGTGACGGCGAAGGTGACGACGCCCATGAAGGCGCCGAGCGCCGACATCAGCGGATTGAACGCGCCGGCGATCAGCAGCGCGCCGATCGCGAATTCGGTGACACCCAGCACATAGGCTTCGCCGCGCAGGCCAAACAGCGAAAGCCAGGAGATGAACGGGCTGTTGCTGATGAACTGCGCGATGCCTTGCGCCGATTGCGGCGTGAATTTCTGCATGCCGAACGAGACGAAGATGGTCACCATGACCCAGCGCAGGATCGCGAGAAGGCGATAGGATCCGTTGCCGGCTTCGGCGACGTTGAATTCTGCTTTCATTGGACGTGGTCTTCCCCTGGCTGCTCCCCGCTTGTTGCGGGCTGCCGGTGATACGCAGGCGGCGCCCGGTCCGTTACGCCGTCCCGGTCACGACGGGTTCACGAGCTCGTGGGCGCCGGGTCGGCCGAGGCCGGCTCTGTTCAAAATTGGACACAGCCTCGCTGCACTCAGTTGAGTAAGTGGCTCAACTTGCTCTCGAAAATAGTTCTTCGCTTCATATCAAAAGATACTGACTCTGCGCCGCCGTGGGCGTACGGTTCATACATCACCGCAAGGCCCGTGGCATGAGATCGGTGATGAGAACGCCGGATTGCGCTCCCGTCCTATCTCGAACAAGGGAGATGCGCCATGCAGACGCGTCGTCGCTTCAAGCAGACTAAGACACTCACCGAACGGCTCGCAGACGATGCCGCTCGCCTGCGCGAGGAAGCGCGCACGCTGACCCCGGGGCGCCGTCGCGAGATGCTGCTGCGCCGGGCGCGGCAGGACGAGACCGCCATGCAAATCGATGCCTGGCTGCATTCTCCCGGCCTGAGGGCGCCCACATGACAAATCAATATCGCGCCTATCTGGTCGGCGAGAACGGCGTGTTCCGCTCCGCCGAGGCGTTCGAGGCGGCCTCCGACGCCTCCGCCCTCACCTTCGCGCGGCAGTTCACGCGCCACGGCAAGGTCGAGGTCTGGCAGCTCGGCCGCAAGATCGCCGTGCTGGAGCCCGAGCAATCGCCGGCGCACCAGCTCACGCGTCAATGATCGCGCCCGCGCGGCCGCGTCTCGTAACTCTCGATGGCGAAGGAGAACGTCACCTGCATCACGGGACCGTTGCCATCGCGAACCTCGATCGCCATCGTCTGCCTGCTGCCGCTTAGCGACGCGGAGAGGATGGCGTCGCGTGCCATGTCGCCCAGCGACTTGGCCGCCTCCGCCTGAACGGCGCGAGGACTGGACAGTTCCAGCCCCTCCTCGTCAAGCGCGGTGCCGTTCTCGTCGCGCAGGTCGAAATAATATCGGGGCATTTCGGCATCCTTTGCCCTAATAGGCGCGAAGGCGGCAAAGGTTTCTATGGGGGGCGAAAAAGTTGCCTCGGCATCACCGGATTGTTCCGGCGGCGAGGCCCGTCACCCCCCGACGTCCGCACGCTCCTCAGTCAGCTTACGCGCGATATAGGCGTCCACTGTCTCCGCGAACGAGCGCTGCACCCCGATCGCGGCCCCGTGCGCCGCGCTGGAGCTCGCACAGGCCGCGTCCGCGGGCGCCGGCCGGTGATGGCCAGATACTGATCGATCGCATTTTCGGCCAGTGGGATCGCCTGGGGATCTCCCCTCGCAATCAAGAGACGCAGGAAGCTCGGCCAAACCGGGCATGGGACGCGCCTCATCGGCGGGAGGATTTCGGCCTCGGCGTCCTGATGGGCTGGGTGTGGGTGCCGAACAGCGCCAGCAGCAACGCGACTTCTTCCTTCGAACCGACCTGGATCATGATTGTCTCCTTTTCGCAGGGTTGGTCGGAGGCGACGGCTGTGGAGTTCAGGACAATCGGGTTTCAGCATTGTTTCAGGCGCGTTTCGTCGGTGGCGCCGCCTGGCCACGCGACTTGTGTGCACAATTGAACACCGCAATGCGCGAAGCCGCCGGGCGCCGTCTGCACCCGGCATCGACTAATGCGGCAAGCTCCTGTTCACCCTTCCGACAGATAGGTGAACGGCCACCCGCCACGACTTTCACGTGGCATTCATTGTCCCTGTCCTAAACCGCCGGCCGACGAAACGGCACGTAGGTAGGACGATGTCCTTTGACCCGATGGCCGCTGCGGTCGACTGGCTTGATGCCTACCGCGCCGGCGATATCGAGACCATCCTAGGAATGTATGCCGATGACGCGGTGATTCACTGCGGCTGCGGCGGCATGAAAACGTGCTCCGGCACGGATGGCCGACGCGCCTATTGGCGCGATCGTCTCCGGGACTATCCCGCCACAAGCCTGAACGACCTCAAGCCGTCGGGAGATACGACGGTCATTTCATATATCGCGAGCGGCGGCGTCGTCAGCGCAAGCCTGAGCTTCAACGCGCAGGGGCAGATCGCCTCGCACGTTTGCGGTCCTTCGAACTAAGGCCGTACTCATGAAAGCACCGTCGGCTCCTCCAGTAAGTGATCGCCATCGCCATGCGATCCTTCGCCTCCGTCAGCCCCTCGCGCCATTCCGATGATCTCGCCGATGCGCTCTGCAAGCGCTAAATAGAGGGGCCGCGCCGATGTAGCGCGGCCCCACGTCAACGCTGCGGAGTTTCTAAATCCCGTTTGGCGTACAGGCCATTAGCAACTTGGCCGTCTCAAGAAGATTTGTTCCGTTCACGCGTGAAGCTTTTGGAAGCACGAAGACCACATCTTCGTCAGTTTCCATCGTGTATCCACTATCGTGCTCGTCTTCCGTGATTATTACGGCCCGCATTAAACCGTATCCCGGTGCCGCTGCATTGATAGCCGCTGTGGCTTGCGCGACGGCATCTGCCGTGGCCATTCCTTTGTTCGGTCCGGCAGTGGTACGGTCCAGTATCTTGTCGAGGCTTGGATCGCCTTGCCATGCATTGACGATCACTTGCGCAATGCCGGGAACAGCACTTGCCGGCATCGCAAATTCCGGGACCGTCATCTCTCCGCCACCCTTCTTTTTTTTGATACCACCTGGTGCCGTTGGTGCCATTGTTAGGCCCTCCCTGATGAAAGCTGCCACGGCACCTTACCGCCTGGCCAGGTGCCTGGCATCATCTCACACCTGAGCCCGCAGAACCGCAAGGCCCAGCAAGGCGCGCCCCATTCACCAACTCCGCTTCGGGCAAAGCCTTCTGTGCGGTGTGGCCCATCGGCGGCGTTCAAGGATGTCGGCCGTTTGCGTCGAGGGATGAGCGGACATCATCTGGGGCGCTCAAGCTCAACGCATGATTTGTGAGTAGATGTCTAGCTGCGCTCACTTGCCGCGCTTCGATGTGACGAGGCGCAGCGCAATGCCGTGCTGCCAGGAGCGTATCCTGACGGCCGCTTCACTGCGATTGAGCTCTTTCGCAATCTCGTCCGGTTGCCGGCCCGCTTCAGCCATGGCCTTTAATTGCTCATGCTCTTCCACTGTCCATTCTTCAACAACGGATAGCGGGATTGCATAGGTGGCCTTGGAGAGTCGAAGCGTTCGAGAAGGGCAACAAGGCTTCCCTACCCAAGTTCCTACATCACTCCGTTCGAGCGCACGCAGATCGTCCAGCAGCTCGGCCTCCAGCTCACGGATATGCTCGGCCGTGGGCCCGCTCGGAAAATCACGCGAGAGCTTCCGGCAGCGCTCCAGCCGTTCCTGAAGAATCCGCTTGTCTCTGTCTCGGTCCATGCTGGCCTTGATTCAACAGAGCACAGACGGCTTCAAGGGAATGTCCAAAAGTGCACGCCGCCATGGGGCGCAATTGAACAGCGGTCGCGTGTTGAAGCGGCGGTTGGATCGAAAGGTCGGCCAACGGGACAAAGCGGCAGAAGTTCCTACTTCAGCGCCTTCCCAAGCTCGGTCGCAGCAAGATCGTGCTGCGGCACTCCGTGCCTTCGATCGCAGGCAACCAATTCGAATCTCGCTTGTTGTCGCCGGCACAATCCATTGCAGGAGACAAAACATGTCACGTCTGACTTTGCTGGCCGCAACCTTGTTGCTGCTCGCATCTGCGCCCGCGGGCGCCCAGCCCGCGCAAACAATGCCGTCAACAGCTCCGACCAGAACAATTCGAACGCGCCGGTCGCCGGCCGCAACAGCTTCACCGAGGGACAGGCGAAGTCGCGGATCGAGAACGCGGGATATTCCAACGTCTCCGGCCTGCAGAAGGACAACGAAGGCGTCTGGCGAGGCAAGGCCGACAAGGCCGGCACCAAGACCGATGTCAGCGTTGACTTCCAAGGCAACGTCAATCCCGCGAAGTAAGGAGGAAACAGCATGACGATCACCATTTCTCGTCTCTACGACAATTATTCCGATGCCGAGCAGGCCGTCACCCGGCTCCAGAGCGCCGGCGTGCCGCACTCCGACATCAGCATCGTCGCCAACAATTCCGACAATTGGTACGGCTCATCGCGCGGCAAGATCGATCGTGACCGCGACGGCGTCGACGATCGCGCCGAAGGCGCCGGCACGGGTGCCGGCATCGGCGCCGGCCTCGGCGGCGCAGCAGGCCTTCTCGCCGGTCTCGGGCTGCTCGCCATTCCCGGTCTCGGACCGGTCGTGGCTGCGGGATGGCTCGCCTCCACGGCTGCCGGCGCAGCCGCGGGCGCGGCCACGGGCGGCATCGTCGGCGCACTGACCCAAGCAGGCGTCTCCAAGGAAGACGCCTCGCGCTACGCTGAAGGCGTCCGCCGCGGCGGCACGCTCGTCTCGGCGAGGGTCCCTGACCAGGATCGCGCACGGCTAGATGCGCTTCTCCATGAGAGATCCGTCAACCTTCAGGAGCGCAGCTCTGCCTGGCAGAAAGCCGGCTGGACCGACTTCGATGCCGCAAGCCCGCCTCTCGCTCCCGACGACATCCGCCGCGAGCGCGAGCTTTACGGCATGGGCGCGCGGCGATAGGTCCCGGCCGACCCGACAAGACAAAGGCCCCGCGCTGGTGGGGCCTTTTTTTGATGGTGGAGCGGGTCTGCCTTACCGAAGCCGCGTCGGGAAAAACAGGAACCACCTGTCAAACTTTATCTAAAAGGCGCCGAATCGGTTTCGGCGAAATGAAAGCTTTTCGCGCCATGCTGGGCATGTCGATTTGCTCTCGTTGCGAAAGAACGCAAACGGGACCGCTTTGGAGAGACCACCGATGTACTTCGTCGCCGCTGCATTGCTGGGGCTGTCGGGACTGTTCTACTCCGCCAGCCGTCATGAGCTCGGCCAGTTCGGAGCAGACGTGTGCCGCTATGGCGGCGCGTTCTGCGACAATCCGGTGGTCCTCTTCACGGGCGCAGCGCTCGCCGCCGCCTGGGGCATGTTCGTTAGCGTCAAGTAGCATCGCGCTGGCCGCAAGACGATCTTGCGAAGCCGGCGAGGATCTAGATCGACGGCTCTTGCGATGGTCCGTTTCTAACACTGTTTTGCCCGACGATCAATCAAAATTCGCCTCATCCGAAGTGCGGCCGGGAGCTCCACTGGGGAACTTCTGTTCCCCCATTAGCATTTGCTATGAAGTTCTCATAGCAAGGGCCTTCCTTCATGCGCGACAGCGCTCACGCTTCCAAGACGTCCGCGCCGTCGCTTTTGAAAAGGCTGGGGCCCGGTCTGATCACCGGCGCGGCCGACGACGATCCGTCGGGCATCGCCACCTACTCGCAAGCCGGCGCGCAATTCGGTTTCGCGCTGCTCTGGACGGTGTTTCTGACCACCCCGTTCATGATCGCCATTCAACTCGTCAGCGCCCGGATCGGCCGGGTCACCGGCAAGGGGCTCGCCGCCAACGTCATGCGGCTCGCGCCTCGCTGGGCGGTACTCGCGCTCGTGTCCATGCTCGTCGTCGCGAACACGTTCAACATCGCGGCCGACATTGCCGCGATGGCGGAGGCGCTTGGGCTCGTGATCGGCGGGCTCCAGCACGAACATGCGCTGATCTTCGCCGCCGGCTCGACCCTGCTCCAGATCTTCCTGCCCTATCGCCGCTATTCGCCGGTGCTGAAATTCCTCACTCTTGCGCTGTTCGCCTATGTCGCCACCGCCTTCACCGTGCAGATTCCGTGGAGCACGGCGCTGCTCGCCGCAGTGTGGCCCAAGGCGAATGTCAGCGCCGACTATTTCCTGATGGTCGTCGCCGTGCTCGGCACCACCATCAGCCCTTACCTGTTCTTCTGGCAGGCCTCGCAGGAGGTCGAGGAGATGAACCAGGGCAAGCGCGACAAGCCGCTGCGCGATGTTCCGAGCGGCGGCAATCCGGAGCTCGCGCGCATCAGGGCCGACACTATCTCCGGCATGTTGCTGTCCAACGGCATCGCCTTCTTCATCATCCTGACCACCGCATCGGTGCTGAATGCCAACGGCGTGACCAAGATCAATTCGGCGACGGAGGCCGCCGAAGCGCTGCGGCCGCTCGCCGGCGACTTCACCTTCGCGCTGTTCGCGCTCGGCATCATCGGCACGGGTCTCTTGGCCATCCCGGTGCTGGCGGGCTCGGCGGCTTACGGCGTCGCCGAGATCTTCGGCTGGCACGCCACGCTGGAGGCGAAACCTGAGAAAGCAGTCGGCTTCTATACGATCATTGCGGCCGCAACCATCATCGGCTTCGGCCTCGGCTTCACGGGAATCGACTCGATACACATGCTGGTGTGGAGCGCGGTGCTCAACGGTATCGTCGCCGTCCCGATCATGACGATGATGATGCTGATCGTCTCGAATCGCGCCATCATGGGCCACTTCAGGGCCCGCTCATGGCTGATCGCGCTGGGCTGGTTCGGCACTGCACTGATGGCGCTCGCCGTCCTCGCTCTGCTCGGCTCGTCCGTGATCGGCTGATGAGAAGAAGCGAGCCGGAAGGGCGCTCCCGGCCGCGCACCCATGCCGAGATCCGTCGATAGGCTACGGTATGACGGGATTAACGGTTGGCGACGTCTTCGGCCCCGGCCGGGCCGGCTCTATCGGCGATTTCGGTTCGGTCGGAAGCACGGCGGCCCCTGCGGCGCGCGCAGCTTCCCCCGTCGTCGCATACATAGCGACGTGGGCCGGCTGGGTCTTAGCGCGGTTCCAAGGTCCGTGGTCGACGATCAGCATCGCTGCGATCGTCACTCCGGCCACGATCAGCGCGATCACGCCGGGATGACGAAGTGCCGTAGAGATGGAACTCGCGAAACGATCAGCCGTCATCAGAAGCGTCCGCAATTATCCTATTGCAGGTTAATTCAATTGCGTGCCCCCGGTTCCGCTCCGGCTTCGGTAAGGTCCCGGCGAAGGCGGGAACACCCCGTTATGCTTTACCGATTCACTCGCCCGGCGCGATGGCATTGCTCGGGGTCGGCCGGTCCGTGATCTGCTGACCGAACAGACTGCCGATCAGCTCGACCGCTGTGCGTGCCGTCCGGCCACGTTCGTCCAAGAAGGGATTGAGTTCGACGATGTCGACCGATCCCACCACGCCGGAATCGTGCAGCAGCTCCATGATAAGATGGGCCTCGCGATAGGTGGCGCCACCGGGCACGGTGGTGCCGACGCCTGGCGCCACGCAAGGGTCGAGAAAATCGACATCGAAGCTGACATGCAACACGCCATTGCTTGCCTTGACCCGCTCGATGACGCGCCGGATCAAGACAGCGACGCCGAATTCGTCGATCTGCCGCATGTCGACAACCCTGATCCGGCGCGCGCGCATCAAGTCCTTCTCGAGCTTGTCGATCGAACGCGCGCCGAACAGATCTAGCCTCTCAGGGGTGATCGAAGCGCGGGGATCGTCACCCAGCAGTCCGTCGAGGCCGGGCTCCCCGCACAGGAACGCGGCCGACATCCCGTGCATATTGGCCGTGATCGTCGTTTCCGGCGTGTTGTAGTCGGCATGGGCATCGAGCCAGAGCACGAACAGGTCGCGGCCGCGCTCCTTCCAATGACGCGCCATCGCATTGACCGAGCCCATCGAGAGCGTGTGATCGCCGCCGAGGAAGATCGGCACTGCGCCGCTTTTCGCGATCTCATAGCCTCTGCGACTCAGCACGCGCGTCCAGCGCTGGATTTCCCGGTAATGATTGGCTTTCTCGGGCGGCCTGTCGGCGAGGTCACGGACCTCGGCCACGGAAAGATCGCCGTAGTCGACGACCTCAAAATCGAGGTTATCGAGCAGTGTCGCAAGGCCTGCGGTGCGCAGCGCAGCAGGGCCCATCAAGGTGCCGCGCTGCGAAGCTCCCATGTCGATGGGAGCGCCGAGCAAGGCGATGCGCCGGGTTAGATCCGTCGCGGTCCGATCGGTCACGGCAATCTCCTGATATCAGCAGGGCTACCGCCAGCCTAACAGAGATTCGCATCCGTCGTTTCCCGGGGGGCCGCCGTGGGCCTATTGTCCCGGAACAAAATCCCGCGCGCTGAATTGCCCATTCCAGGGCCGGCACCCGCCGTAAAGCCACGGCGCCTGTCGCGGATAGCCAAAGGTCGTCAGACCCGCTGTTCAAAACGAGCGCTCGCGCGGATAGCCAAAGGTGCCGGCCTCCATCATCGGGCCTGGAGGTCGCGCTTGAGCACGGAGATACCGCAGTCCAATCCCCAGCCCGGCATGGCCGAACGCGCCATCGATGCAGCGACGGATGTATCCCGCACGATCGGTGAAGTCGCGGGGGGCCTGCATGCAGCGGTCGATCGTCTTACCTCTGCGATCGAGGAAGCGCGAAAGCCGGGCCGGCCGCTCTCGACGATTGCGGCGATCACGCGCGAAGCGCCGCTCGCCAGCCTGTTCGTTGCTTTCCTGTTCGGCGTCGCGGTTGCGCGTCGACGCTAGAACATGATCCGAAAAGCTATCCAGCGGTACTCCGAAGAGGCCATGCTCAAACAATAACCCTAAATCGAAGCGGGCCCGTCAGGCCGCAGTGACGGCGGCGGCGCACTCAAGCGCCAGGAACTGCCGATCGAACGCTTCCACCGGCATCGGACGACAAAGAAGTACCCCTGCCCTTCCTCGCATCCCATGCTCACCAGAAAGTCCGCCGTGGCGCGGTTCTCGATACCTTCAGCCACCACTGTGAGACCGACCTGCTTGCTAAGCCCGATAGTCGAGCTGACGATCGCAGCATCGTCAGAATCGGCAAGCAGATCGACCACGAATGAACGATCGATCTTGAGCCCGTCGAGCGGAAACTTCTTCCGCTCAGGCTTGCATAACCGGTACCGAAATCGTCGAACAGAACGCGGACGCCCAGCTCCTGGATCCGTTTGAACATGTCGAGCACGCGGCTTTCGTCATGGAGCAGGATGTCTTCGGTGACCTCCAGCTCGAGCAGCGACGGCGTGAGCCCCTCGCTTCGAGCAACGCCGCAACCCAATGCGCGAGATCGCCGGAGTGGAGCTGCGAGGGCGATAGGGTGATCGCGACGCGCACGGCCTTGCCCGACAGTTCCCAGTCGCGTGCCTGAGGGCAGGCGGTCTCCATCACGCAGTTCGCGATCCGCTCGGACAGGGCCGAAGTGTTTACCACGGGCATGAACTCCGCAGGCGAGACGTAGCCGCGCACGGGATGCCGCCAACGGATGAGCGCTTCAGCTGCGATCAGGCTGCCGTCGACCAGACGAACCTGGGGCTGGGACAGTTGGAACTCGCCGCGATCCGCGGCAAGCGCCAATTCGCTCTCAGGCTTCAGCCGGTTCTCCAGCTCCTGTCTGATCGCACTCTCGAAGATCACGTGACTGCCGCGCCGCGTCAGCTTTGCCTTGGTCAGCGCGAGATGGCCGTTGCTCAGGAGATCGTCAGCATTACGCCCGCCGTCGGGATAGATGGCAACGCCGATGCTGATCTTGGCCCATACTCGTCGCCACTGAGGCGCGCGACGATCGCCCCGGCGCCGACCTCGGTCGTCAGGCGCTCGGCGACCGCCCGCAGCACGAGGTCGCCCGCTGCATGCCCGCAAATGTCATTGATTTGCTGGAAGCCGTCGAGCCCGAGCACGAGCAGTGCGAGGTCGGAAGACCGCCGCTCCGCCGCCGTGATCTGACCGATGAGGCTCGCATGCAGCATGCTGCGGTTCGCAAGACCTGTCAGCGTATCATGTTCGGCGAGATACCTGACGCGCTCGGCCTCGCGCTTGCGCAGCGAGATGTCGCGCAGGATCGCTCCATACTGAAAGCCGTCCGCTCCCTGCCAGCCCGAGAAGCTCGCCTCGACGGGAATGTCTCGCCGTTCTTGCGTCGTCCCTCGAACTCGACGACGACGGCGCCGCCGGGAACCAGCAGCGCCTGGCGGGCGGCATCGTGCATGGGCGGCCTCACGTCGCCATCCCCAGGGACGGCGCACAGCGTTCCGAACCGTGCGACCGATTATTTCGGCAGCGTCGAGGCGTCGCCGCGCACGGCGCTTTTGCGGCCTTTGCTCACAGACTTGCCTAAATTTAATCCCGTAACCTGCTCATGATCGCTCGATCCGGCGGTTGCCATTGACCATGTTCAGCCAAAGGTGATTGAGACGGAGCCATGAAGAGGGTGTTTGCAATCCTGGCGTTTCTCTGCGTCCTCGGGGTCGGCCAGTATTTCGTCGTCAGCCGGTTCGCGATCCGCCATGAGGCTTTGGCCCTGTTCGACGCTTCTCGCCAGCGGCCGATCTCGGTTGAGGTCGCGGTGAGACGCGACTACGAGACCAAGGCCAATCTCGGCCTCTGGAAGCTTCCGCTCGCCGTCATCAGCAACGGCAACACCGTCAAAGCAACCGAGTATTCCTTCCTGGCCAACGTGCTCGCCGCACGCGGCTATCTGGTTGTCAGCATCCAGCAGGATCTACCGAGCGATCCGCCGCTGATGACCCATGCCGGCCAGCAATATGTCGGCCGGCGTGAAGTCTATGTCCGCTGCGAGGCCAACATTCTGTTCGTGCTGGGCGAGTTGAAGAGGCGGCAGGTGAACGTCGACTACGACCACATCACTCTCGTCGGCCATTCCAACGGCGGCGATGTCTCGATGTATGTCGCCCATCAGCACCCGGAGCTGGTATCGAAGGTGATCACGCTCGACAATCTGCGGGTGCCTTTGGTGCTCAGCGACAACATGAAGATCCTGTCGTTCCGCTCGAAGGATCCGCATTTCGTGGCCGATCCCGGCGTGCTGCCGACACCGGAAGAGGCAAAAGCGCGCGGTATCGACATCGTCCATACCGGCGCACAGCACACCGAGATGAGCGATCGCGGTCCCGATTCGGTTAAGGCGAAGATCCAGGAGACGCTCGACCGCTTCCTGCGTGACAGCGCCAGCAGCGCGCTCGCGCCGGCCGATACGAAGAGCCCGATGATCATGAACCCCGGCGACTATTAGCCAGAAACGCCTTTGCAACAGGTCAAGGCAGCTCCGAGCCGCCATGATAGGAAGGGTCCCGCGATCTCGGAGGGGCACCGCGGCACGGGCGCCCGCATTCGTAGATCTATCGTTCGAGGCGCAGGCTGCTGCGGTCGATTATCGCGCGCATCGATCTCTCGCAATTCCAGAATACTCGATTTCTTCCTGCTCGACGGCGCGAAGATGCCGAGCTTCCCTTGAGCCGCAAGGAAGCCGGCGACATCATGGCCTATACCGGATCGCTGCGCCGGTAGAACGCCGGGCCAACGTGACAGGTGGAACTGCAAATCCCTGCCGGAAGACCGACAGGATCAGCAGAAAAGGATGATGGACGGCGAATGAACCCATTAAGTGCCCATCATGGACCTGCCCGGCATCAGAATGCGCACTCGCCGGCGCGCAAAATCAATTTGTGGGCATGCAGCGCCGCACCAACAGAATCAGGACTTGTCCTTGCCCGGTTGCATGAAGCTGCCAGTCATCTGGCGCATGTGATCCCCTGCGTTGGTGAACTGACTGCGCAGGAAGTCGGACTGAATTCGCATCGCTTCCTGAAGGTCTGTGGCGTGAACGAGCTTGCGTGCATGCTCGAACGCCGACTTCATGTTCTGTTCGGTGAAAGCGAGCGCCTGCTTCGACACTTCCGTCCCCGCACCCGGAACGGTCGTCATCGATTTGGTGGCGGCTTCGAAAAACATGCCGAATGCCTTTTCCGCCTGGTCAATCGTCTTCTCGGCCAGGTCGCGCAGTTCGGCCGGAACTTCAAGCTTCGGGTCGATCATGGTCGCACTCCTCCCTTTTCCCGACTGAATACCACACTTACCGGATCGCCTTCCAGCGGGCCGGCCCCTGACGAGGGCTGCCTGGTGGGCCGAATCTGGCAGGAAACGAAGGCGACGGCGTAGGGCCGGTGCGGCCTTACTCAGGACAGGGGATGTTCGGGAAGAGCTTCTTCGGTGACGAGGTCTTCGACGAGCTTGATGACCTCGAAACGCTGCCGAGGCTCGAGCTTCAGAAACGCACGGAGCAGGCGCAGGCTTTCGACGGTGCCGCCCGCGGGCGCGCCCAGCGTGAGGTGCAGTTCAGCCGCGAAATTAAGGTTCTTCATCTCGCACCTATGACAAGCATCGGCCTTCATATTCTTGCGTCGAAGTCGCACGCGAGGGACCGAACGCCACAACCCGATTCTATGGGGATCAGCTCTCGGCCGCAGGCCCGGCGGTCTAGCGTGGCCCAACCGAGCAGGTTGCAATTATGCCAAGGAACAACTCATCCGGCAAGCCCAAGAGCCGCTATAGCAATGCGCCCGGATCGCGCCACGGCAATTCCGGATAACACGAATATCGACCGCCGTCACCTACCTGCGTCAAGAAGCGGCATCGATCACGCACACAGCCGAGATCGCTGTCAATTGGCCCTGCATTTCGACTTGTTTCCGATATGAACAGAGATGGGCTGACACGAACTGGCGCTTCGGCAGCATATACACGCAATTGTTGAGTCGCGTCTCAGCGGCTGTATCGTTGGCGATAGGAAAGCCAGTGGCCCGTACCGCATCCGTGAGCAGCCGATCGCTTGCCCGCGGGCGAAGCCGCGGGCGTGCGATCGTCATTTGCGCTGCCCTGCCCGTGGCGTCCTAATTGTCGCGGCGAAGCCGTAGATCAGCGCCAGCCGGTCCAGGCATTCACGGAAACGCCGCGCAAAATAGTCGTTCCAGCGCTGCGTACGAACGGCGCGGCGCTGCCCGATCTGATCCATGGTCAAGCCCAGCACGAGCACGTCGTGCACCAGCGCTGCGCCGTCGGTACCGAGCTCGCGCTCGACCCGATTCAGCCGCAGCACCGCCTGCCGCTGGCTTTCGGTAATCGGCTCGCGCGTACGAGCGCCATCGACATATTCACGGGTCGGGTCCATGGCCTGGGGCCCCCGCTCCGCCCTCTCCCAATCGCTCTGGAAGGCGCGCCCGCCGCGGTATTGTGCCTCGTCGATCTGATGATGCGCGTGCAGCCGGCCGAGCGGATCGCTCCGGACCGACCGGATGGCCGCGATCTTCTCGCCGGGATCGACCGCCAGCGGATTGTCGACCTCGACTTCCGCCACTTCAGCATTGAACGGCACGTCGTGGGACCGCCGGTCATAGATTCCAGCCAATTTGTAAGATTTGTTGCGTCGGGCACGTGCCACTCGGATACTCCTTTGCGCAATCGACGATGAACGGCTGGCCGCCGGTTCAGGCAGCGCAGATCAGCCTGAGCAAGACGGGACGGGTGGCACGGGCGGACTCAGCTGCAGAACGGCGCGTCAGACGCGCATGCGGCGTGCAATAGCTGGAACCCGGCTGGCGCGGATGGCCACAGAAAGTGATTTCCTCCCCATCCTTGTCGCCGCCATAGGGGTAGCAGCAGTCGTCGACCGCAAGGTCGACCAGTGGGACCAACCGCGGCTGCATACGGACGCAGCGCAATTTGGCGCGCGCAGCAGGCTTCATTGCGGATTTCGGCGGCAAATTCAGGTTCGGCAACGCCGACCGGCGCGGCGACGGCGGGCAAGCCTCGCCGGGCAGCGACGGCACGACCGATGGACTCGTCATCCAAGCCGGTATGACGAGGCCGAGCCGCTTGGCGCGGCCGACCACCGCGCTGCGTGTGTAAGCCGTTCCAAACCTTGCATTAATCTCTCGGCCGATGGCCGCTAAGACATCCCCTTCAGAAAATAGTCGCGAAGCGCGTCGGAGTGCTCCGACGGCCAATGGCTCGGTTCCATGCTGCTGTCCTGTGATGCGCCCCCTCCGACCGCATGATCGCGAGGCGGGAAGATATATTCCGGTATTCCGAATCGAAAGTCAACCCGACAATTCTGATATTCATAATTGCATCAATTCCGAATTTCGGATTATAAGAGGCAAGACCATGCGCAATCGAGGGAATCACCATGTTGGACGTTGCAATGATCGAGCGGGGCCTGGAAAAGACCGGCAAGAGCAAGGGCGGCCTGGCGGCGGCCATGGGCGTGCGACCCGGCGCGGTCTCGGAGATTCTCGGCGGCGAGCGCCTAGTGAAGGCTTCGGAGATCATTCCGATCATGGAATATCTCGAACTCAACCTCGCGCCGATCATGGGCCGCGTCGGCGCCGGCGCCGTGATCGAGCCCGATTATGAACAAGTTCCGCCGGAGGGACTCGGTGACATCACGCTGCCCTTCCCCATCATGGAAGAGACCGTCGCCTTCGAGATCGTGGGCGATTCGATGCTGCCCAAGTACGAGAGCGGCGACGTGATCGTGGTCTACAAGGACCAGCGTCATCCGCTGTCGAGCTTCTATGGCGAGGAGGCCGTGGTCCGGCTCAAGACCGGCGAGCGCTATTTGAAGACCATCGAGCGTGGCAAAAGCCCCTCCGTGGTCAACCTCACCAGCTTCAACGCCAAGCCGATCGTCGGCGTGAAGCTCGAATGGGTCGGAGAGATCTGCCTGTCCATGCCCAAGGGACAGCTCGAGCGGCTGCGCGCCAAGTCCGCCCGCCCTCGCAAGAAGGGCAGGTAGCCGCCGATTTTCATTTTTTGGAAGTCGCTCTTGACTTATTTCTGATTTTCGGAAATAACTCTGCCGCACTCTCGACTGGGTGCGGCAGGTTCGTTCTATGCAATATTTCGTCGTGATGATCGACTATGGACGGCGCGGCCGCGAAGCGGTCGTCGACCCCGAAATCACGAGACGTGAGATCATCTCCCGCATCGTTTCGGGTGAATACCGGAACGTCTCGTTCATCCACGAAATCGCCGACATTTCCGTCGAGGACGTGACCGAGGCCATCCTGTCCGAGGCCACCCTGCCCCAGATCCCGCCCGAAGATATCGACCTCCAGGCATGCCGCCTCGATCACGCCCGCGATCTGCGCAAGCACGAGCGGACGTGACGCAAGCCGGCAGCCTGCATCGCGCCGTCTCGAATGAACGTCACACCGTAAGCACGGTCGACCCCGTGGTCTTGCGCGCGGCGAGATCGGCATGCGCTTTGGCGGCGTCCTTAAGGGGATAGGTTTGGTGCACCTCAATCTTGACTGCACCGGACTTGACGACCTCGAACAGTTCGCCTGCCATCGCGACCAAACTTTCACGCTTGGCGGCATAAGTGAACAGCGTCGGCCGCGTGACGTAGAGCGAGCCCTTCTGGGCCAGCAGGCCGAGATTGAGCGGATCGACGGCGCCGGAGGACTGACCGAACAGCGCGGCAACGCCGAGCGGCGCGAGGCAGTCCAGCGATTTCAGGAACGTGTCCTTGCCGACCGAATCATAAACCACAGGCACCTTCTTGCCGCCTGTGATTTCGTCGACGCGCTTCACGAAATCCTCCCGCGTGTAGACGATGACATGGTCGCAGCCATGCGCCTTGGCGAGCTTCGCCTTCTCGTCGTTGCTGACGGTGCCAATCACGCTTGCGCCGAGGTGCTTGGCCCACTGGCTCAGGATCAGACCGACGCCGCCGGCTGCGGCGTGGAGCAGGATGGTGTCGCCGGACTTCACCCGATAGGTCTGCCGGATCAGATACTGCGTCGTCAGCCCCTTGAGCATCATCGCCGCCGCAGTCTTGTCATCGACACCGTCAGGCAGCTTCAACAAGCGGTCGGCGGGGATCAGCCGGGCCTCGGAATAGGCGCCGAGCGGCGAGGCGCCGTAGGCAACACGATCGCCCGGCTTCAGATCGGTGACGCCTGGGCCGACTTCCTCGATGACGCCGGCCGCCTCGCTGCCGAGCCCGCTCGGCAGCTGCGCCGGATACAGGCCCGAGCGGTTGTAGATGTCGACGAAATTGAGACCAACGGCGGTGTGGCGGATGCGGGCCTCGCCGGGTCCGGGCTTGCCGACGCTGACCTCCTCCCAGACCAGGACTTCCGGGCCACCGGTCTTGTGAAAGCGAATGGCATGCGTCATGGGCGTTACTCCCTTATCGTTGCAGTGAAGTTTAGAGAACCTGATCGCACTGGGAAGTAGGCATTTGGTCCGGCCGTTACAGTACCGACGCGTAACAAGAATGTCACAGCGGCCGACAAATGTCCGCCGTTCCGGCTCTGTTCGGAAGAGTTGATGACGGGCGCGGGGGCGAGTGGCAGTAGCCTTCGCGCGGGGCTTGGTGGTCGCCTGCGAAGGAGAGCCGAGATGCCAGCTTATGTTCAGCATCATCAGGATGTCGAGATCGCGCCAGTGACTTGCCCCACCTGCATGGGGTTCCTGCCGATGTATGTCCGCGAGGTCGAACCGCATTGGAGCCTTGCCAAGATCGACCTTGTCTATGAATGCGCCGATTGCGGCGCCGAGGTCAGACAGACCATCCGCAAGCCGAAGCTGCTGCAGCACTGATCGCGCGCCGGCGCACCGTTCAACTATTTGCGTTAAGCGGAAAAAACGCCGCTCCCGCGGGTCTGGTGGCTCCCAAACGAGGCTTGTTCTTTGCCCGGAACGCAGGCAGAACAAGCCGCAAGCAGGACCTTTGGGAGCGCCCTTTCGTGGCTGATCAGAAGGCCTCGACCTCGATCGAGGCAGTGGAGAGCGGCCTCGCCGCGCAAGGCTATATCGCGAGCCGGCAGATCGCGACCGCCGTGTATCTGTCGCAACAGATCGAGAAGCCGATCCTGGTCGAGGGCCCGGCGGGCGTCGGCAAGACCGAGCTTGCCAAGGCGATTGCCGCTTGGCGCGGCATGAAGATGATCCGCCTGCAATGCTATGAAGGCCTGGACGAGGCCAAGGCACTCTACGAATGGAAATACGCCAAGCAGCTTCTCTATACCCAGATCCTGAAGGACAAGCTCGGCGAAGTCCTGGGGGGCGCGCAGACACTGCATGCGGCCCTCGACCAGCTCCATGATTTCGGTGACGTGTTCTTCTCGAAGGAATTCGTCGAGCCGCGGCCGCTGCTCCAGGCGCTGGAGCAGCCGGGCGGCTGCGTGCTCCTGATCGACGAGATCGACAAGTCGGATGCGGAGTTCGAATCGCTGCTGCTGGAGATCCTGTCCGACTTCCAGGTCACTATCCCCGAGCTCGGCACCGTCTCGGCGATCACGCCGCCGACCGTGATCCTCACCTCCAACAGCGAGCGCGACCTCGGGGATGCCTTGAAGCGACGCTGCCTGCATCTGCACATCGGCTTTCCCGAGCAGAGGCTGGAAGAACGCATCGTCGAGAGCCGCGTGCCCGGCATCTCGCAGACGCTGCGCCGGCAGATGGTCGGTTTCATCCACGAGATCCGCTCACTCGATCTGAAGAAGCTGCCCTCGGTCAGCGAGACCATCGATTGGGCGCGCGTGCTGGTGCTGCTTCAGGCCACCGAACTCGATACCGAGATCGTCAGGGACACGCTCAACGTGCTCCTGAAATACGAAGCCGATATTGAAGCCGCGGCGCCCCAAGTTACGACCTTCATTGCCAAGGCGGCGCGGTCCAACGTCTTCGGTTGAGACCGATGCGCGAGAACCTCCATCGTTTTTTTCGGGCGGCGCGCGGCGCCGGCGTTCATGTCTCGCCCGCCGAAAGCATCGATGCGATGCGCGCGGTCAAGCAGGTCGGTTTCTCCGACCGCGCCATCTTGCGCGACGCCCTGCTGCTGACGCTCGCCAAGTCGCAGGACGAGAAGCTCGCACTCGGCGATTGTTTTGATCTCTTCTTCAGTCAGCCGGAACCGCGGCAGGATCAGCCTGAAGCCAGCAGCGATGACGCTTCGCAGGACCTAGATCAGTCGCCCTCATCGGACGCGGCCAGCGAAGCCGGTGAAGGCCAGCCTCCCCAGGAACTGGGCGCTCTTGCGCAGATGCTGCTGTCGCAGGATCGCAATGCGATCGCGGCGGCGATCGCCAGTGCCTCCGGTGCCGCCTCGCTGTCCGATATCCGCTATTCCACCCAGCGCGGCATCTTCTCCAGCCGCATCCTCGATGCCATGGGCCTCCAGCGCCTGCGGGACGATTTGGACCAACTGACCGCGACCAACCCGCCACTGGCCGAGCGTTTGCGCGCTGCGCTCGATGCCTTGCGCGAAGCGGTGCGCGACACGGTTTCGCAGGGGCTTGCGCTCTACGCCCGCGAGGAGGCCGAAAGTCTCCGCAACGAGATCCTGCGCAATGCGCCGCTCGCGCGCATCGAGCGGCGCCAGGTCGCCGAGATGCGCGCCCTCATCCGCCAGATCGCGCGCCGGCTGCGCGAGCGCTACTCGAAGCCGCGCAAGCGCCAGCGCCGCGGCCATCTCGACGTTCGCCGTACGCTCCGCCGCAACGCGGCCTTGGGCGGGGTGCCGTTCCTCACCGCCTGGAAACGCAAACATCGCGACCGACCCAAGATCGTGGCGCTCTGCGATGTCTCCGGCTCGGTCGCCCAGGTCTCCGACTTCTTCCTGCTGTTGATCCACTCGCTGCATGAGGTGGTCGACGACGTCCGCTCCTTTGCCTTCTCCTCGCATCTGATCGAGGTCAGCGAGATCCTGGAGAATAACTCCCCGGAAGAAGCCATGGCCGAGATCATGTCCAAGGTCGGTTTCGGCTCGTCCGACTACGGCTCTTCGCTGGTCGATTTCGAGAAGGAGTTCATGAGCACGCTGACGCCGCAGACCACGGTGATCGTGCTCGGAGACGCCCGCAGCAATAACCTCGATCCGCGCGCCGACATCTTGCGCCGTATCTCCGAGCGCTCAAAGCGGCTGGTCTGGCTCAATCCCGAAGGCCGGCTCGCCTGGGGCTTTGGCGATTCCGAGATGCCGCGCTATGCGACTTTTTGCAGTGTCGTGCGCCAATGCGCCACCGCGCAGCAGCTCGAGCGCGCGGTGTCCGATATCGTGGCCACTTATCAGTGAAGGGCCGGTCACGCCCGTCTCTGAGGTCAGGTGGCGGTCAACTCGGCCCGGGCGATATTGCACTCCCGAAAGTGATAGGCAATTTCGTCGAGGGCGCGCTGCTCCCATTCCCGGGCTTGCGCGAGCCAGAAAACCCGCCGCTCAAAATCGAGCGCGGCACGCTCGCGGCACAGAGATTCCTGACTGCGAATTTCCACCAGCCTGTTCATGCACTCCACTCCTGCCTGTGAAGCCATTCCCCGCGAATTAACCTAACAGGGTCCCGAACGCTCCGTCTCATCATTTCTGTGCATATTGCGACGCAGAATGGGACAGTCGCTGTTCCCGTGCAGCGCAGCGGTTCGCGCCGCAACATAAGCCTAGATCATCAATATGTGATCGAGGTCTCGGACAATATTTGTGCCCAAACGATCTTAACTCCTAAGACGCAATGAAGTGCGACCATTTGTGAAGAGACGTTCTAAACAACTCACCGAATTCCCGACTCATTGTCGTCGCATGGTGTTCATGCAGCGCCGCTAACAGAGGCGCGCAGACGTTACTATCGCTTGAGGGCAGCATGAGCAACGACGTCGACTTCGATCTTTCGCCGGATCAATGGGAAGCGCTACGCACGCTTCGCAATCCGGCATCGAACGGTCGCCTCTCGAAGGCCTATCTGGTCGAAAGCCTCGTCAAGCTCGGCCTTGTTGTCGTCAATGGCGGCGTGCCTGAGATGACGCCCACCGGACGCAAGGTGCTGGTCCGCGGATCATGCCGGCTGCTGGATCTCGCAGCGTAATGCGAACGACGGTTGGCCCCCTCACCCGAACATCAATTCTCGCCGAAATCGGATCAAATGACCTTGGCAGCAGGAGTGCTCGAGGGTGGCCCCGCCGACTGCTTAACCGATGTTGCGGATCAGTCATTCCCATTGGAGGAGCGGCGTTCCATACGCCCTCCTCCAGACCGACAGGAAACGTGGGAACCAGGAGTGCGCCACCGCACCCTTGTAGGCCCAGGTGCGATATTTGAGGCCTTGCTCGGACAGCAATTCCTGATAGCCGCCATGGACCTCGGTTGCGGTCCGAATGTCCTTCAATATTCCCTGGGCGCAGGCTCGGTAGGTGTCGCCCCCGAGAATTCGTCGTAGTCCAGCATGCGATCCGCAAACTCGACGTTGAATGTCGGCCAGGATGAGCGTCCCTGGTAGGCGGGAGCCGCGATCTTGTGAATCATCTTGGTCTGCGGATCATCCGCCGACGCCAGGAAGTGGCAGGTGTTAGGGACGCGGAAAGCGCGGCTCCGCAATGATTAGATCCGCCGTCGCCGCGAACAGCGCACGCTCGCACTCCTCGTTCAGGTCCCAGAAGCCGCGATGCACGCTGACGAAATCCAGCGCAACCGAGGACGCCGGCGGAGCCGCCGGGCCGTCCAGCGAATGTCTGATATAGCCGTCCTTGCCGAACAGCCGGAGCAGGTCCTTCTTATACTGCCCGAGGTGACGTCCCAGCAGCCGATTTAGCTCGTTCTCGTCGACGACTCCAAGCTGAACGCCCCACAGGAACGTCGTGTACACGCAGGCATTTGTGACGAACCGCCGGCGCTCGGCGCGGGTGTCGGTGGCTGCAGAGCGCGGGGTGCGGGCATCGCACAGCAAATATCTGGTGCCGCCATCGTCGAATGACTCCAGCTCGCTTGCGAGCTGCAGGATCGCCCGCTTCAGGTCGGCTCCGTATTCGGCCAGCAGCAGACGGCCGGCATGCGCGCATTGCGACATCGCTAGATAGGACGACGCCCTGTCCTCCGCGGAAATCATCTGCTGGAGACCGGCCAGGATACCGAGCAGCGTATCCGAAGGACGCGAGAAATAGTTACGCCGAGATGCCGGCCGCGTCCCGCCGGCACGATGGTCGTGGTAACGACGCCAGCGCGAACCGCCTCCAGCAACAGGTGCACGCTCTTTTCGAGCAGACGGGCCCGTCGCACCGCGTCCTGCGCATCCATGATGGTTTGGGGATCGAGAATGTCGGGATAGAACCAGGCGAAGTCGCGCGGATAGTACGCGCAGGCGTGGGGCGCCCCCGTGACGAGGAAAGCCTCGGTCGCCGAGAAGGCGCTGTCCATCGAGTGCCGGTAAAGGTCCGCGATGGCCGAGAGTGAATGAGGTGACTGCCTCAGGAATCGATCGCCGAGAAAATTCACCGCCTGAAGCGCGTTGGCAACGAAGTCGCCGTCGGGTCCTGATAAAATCGGTTCTCACGACGTGATGGAAAAGAGGTCGCGCTGTTCATAGGTGTCGTCGATTGTGTCTCGTGGTCGCGGCAATACGCCGCCACTTTCTGGAGCTGTCTGATTCGTGTCTCTATCCGGTGACTTGCGGGCTCGACTTACCTTCCCAGGGCCTGAAATTCTCGATCACCCGCAGCAGCACGCGGGCGCCAGCTTCGGCATCCGCCAGCTCGACATGCTCGTCCGGGTGATGGCTGATGCCGCCGCGGCAGATGAGCGCATCGCGCATCGACACGCCGTCACGGTCGCGCGTGTTCAGGACGCTCTTGTCGAATGTGCCGGCCAACGCACGGCTGCCCAGCAGGGTCGAGGCGAAACGTACCCCCTCTTCATCGGCAAAGCCGACGACCTCGATCGCGAACGGCAAAGCGCCTGCCGCGGCGGTTGAGATCTGCGACACAGGCGATCGCGGTGATCACGCCGAGCGGCCCGTCCCATTTGCCGGCATCGCGCACGGTGTCGTAGTGCGAGCCGAGCATCAGGCAGAGCGCACCCGGCCGTTCGCCTTCGTAGCGGCCACAGACATTGCCGATCGCATCGAGATGCGCGCTCATGCCGGCCTCGCGCATCCAGCCCAGGATGAGGTCCGCGGCTTCGCGCAACTCCTTGCTCAGATAGATGCGGGTGAGCTTGCCGGCCTCTTCCGAGATCGCACCGAGCACGTTGATGCGACGCACGATTTCTTCGCCGAGCGATGTCGTCTGAACGGCGTTCCCAGCAACTATCTCGGCGGGGCTTTCCATCTTTCGGGGCCGCAGCAGCGGCGGTCCTGATGACAATAGATACAAGTTGGATGCGAGCGAAAATCGCGCACTGGCGATGTCCCGATCCGGGTATCGTTAGCATGAACGCGAGCAGCTCGCCGACGGTCTCCCGGCATGCACACGCACGGACAGGTTAAAGCTGCTTAACTCCATTGCATACAATTTGGGGTTACTGCCCATAAATTAATCTGTCGATTTCCTGATCAGGATTCGGGCAGCATAGAGAATCCCATATTTTCAAGACGTTATCTCCAATTGAACGCTCCGCAGTCTGTGGCATGAGGCTTGCGACACTTGTCCCGAGCTCCGCCAGACCGGCGGCAGCCGCGAGATTGAGGCGGGGCATCCGCCAAGGGGAGCAGGCAATGGATTTTGGCAGGATTTCACGACGGCATTTGTTGCAAGGCGGTACGGCCCTGACCCTCGGCGCCGCGGCCGGCCTTCGCCCGGCCTTCGCAGCCGAGACGACCATCGGCTTCATCTATGTCGGCTCGCGTGACGACTACGGCTACAACCAGGCGCACGCGCAGGGGGCAGCGGCGCTGAAGAAGATTCCCGGCCTCAAGGTCGTCGAGGAAGAGAAGGTGCCGGAGACCGACGCGGTCGAGAAGACGATCGAGTCCATGATCAATCTCGACGGCGCCAGCCTGCTCTTCCCGACCTCATTCGGCTACTACAATCCGCACATGATCAAGATGGCCAACAAGTACCCGAAGCTCCGCTTCGAGCATTGCGGCGGCCTGTGGAGCGACAAGGATCCGAAGAACGCCGGCAGCTATTTCGGCTATATCGACGAAGCTCAATACATCTGCGGGATCGTCGCCGGCTACACCTCGAAGAGCGGAAAGCTCGGCTTCGTTGCGGCCAAGCCCATCCCGCAAGTGCTGCGCAATATCAACGCTTTCACGCTCGGGGCCAGGCTCGCCAATCCGAAGGCGACCACGCAGGTCATCTTCACCGGTGACTGGTCGATGCCGGTCAAGGAAGCCGAAGCCACCAACAGCTTGATCGACCAGGGCGTTGACGTGCTCACCTGCCATGTCGACGGTCCCAAGACCATGGTCGAGAACGCGGCACGACGCGGCGCCTTCGTCTGCGGCTATCACACCAACCAGTCGCCGCTCGCGCCGAAGGCGTATCTCACCGGCGCGGAGTGGAATTGGGAAGCGCTCTATCCGAAGTTCGTGAAGATGATTGCCGCCGGCGAGAGCATCCCAAACTTCTACCGCGGCGGCCTGAAGGAAGAGATCGTCAAGACATCGCCCTATGGCGAAGCGGTTTCCGCAGAGGCCCGCAAACACGCCGACGACGTAAAAGCCAAATTCCTGTCGCCTGAAGGCTACGCCATCTTCAAGGGAGGGCTGGTCGACAACAGGGGCAGGACCATGATCGCGGCCGGCACCGATCGCGGTCAAAAGGATCCCGAGCTCGAGAAGATGGACTATCTCGTCGAAGGTGTGATCGGAGCAACTTCGTGACAACGGAAGCTGCGGATCCCCTTGACGCGGCCGGGACGATTGCCCCGGCCGCCGATCCCGGCTTTCTCCAGCGCCACGGCGCAACAATTGAATACATCCTCATCCCGGGCGCGGCGCTCGTCGGCGCGCTCGCGGTCTTCGGCATCTTCGTCGCGATGTTCGGCAAGAATCCGCTCGACCTCTATTTCTACATGTACTACGGCGCGTTCGGCACCTGGTTTTCCTGGCAGAACACGCTCACGCGCGCTGCTCCCTTGATCCTAACAGCACTCTGCACGGCGCTGCCCGCGCAGCTCGGCATGGTCATCATCGGCGGCGAAGGCGCGCTCCTGATCGGCGCATTGTCGGCAACCAGCGCCGCATTGGCGCTCCAGGGCCTACCGCCGCTTGTCATCCAGATCGCCATGGTCATCGCCGGCGTGATCGGCGGAGGCTCGTGGATCATGTTGTCGGGCGGCTTGCGACAGTATCGCGGCGTCAACGAGACCATATCGAGCCTCTTGCTCGTCTACATCGCGCTCGCAATCCTCAACCATCTCGTCGAAGGCGCGATGCGCGATCCCGCAAGCCTCAACAAGCCCTCGACGCGCGAGATCGGCGCCGCCACCATGATCGGCACCATTCCCGGCACGGATGTGCATTGGGGCCTGGTGTTCGGCCTCATCGCCGCGATCGCCGCCTACATCCTGGTCTATCACACGGTGTTCGGCTTCGCCGCGCGGATTGCCGGCGGCAACATCCGCGCCGCGAAGATCGTCGGCCTCGGCGTCGACAAGCTGATACTGACCGTTTGCTTCCTTGCCGGCGGCGCCGCTGGCCTTGCCGGCATGGTCGAGGTGGCCGCCGTGCAGGGACGCACCAATGCCAACCTCGCGGCCGGCTACGGCTTCACCGGCATTCTCGTCGCCTTCCTAGCGCGGCAAAATCCGCTCGCCATCATCCCCGTGGCCATCCTGCTCGGCGGCATCAGCGCCAGCGGCGGCCTGCTGCAACGGCGCCTGGGACTGCCGGATGCGTCCGTGCTGGTGCTCCAGGGCATCATCTTCGTCTTCGTGCTGGCCAGCGATGCGCTCTACGGCCGCATCGGGTTCCTGAAGGGAAAATCCTGAGATGGCAGACGGATCGATCGGACTCTGGACCGTCCCGCTCGCCGTGCTCGGCGGCGCCATTCGCGTCTCCACGCCGTTCCTGTTCGTGAGCTTAGGGGAATGCATCACCGAGCGCTCCGGCCGCATCAATCTCGGCCTCGAAGGCACGCTGGTGATGGGCGCGATGAGCGCCTATGGCATCTCCTATGTCACGGGCTCACCGTGGCTTGGCGTGCTTGCCGCCGGCATCACCGGCGCGCTTTTGGGCGCGCTGCACGCCGGCATCTGCTCGCTGCCGCGCGTCAACGACGTTGCGGTGGGCATTGCGCTGATGCTGTTCGGCACCGGGCTTGCCTTCTACCTTGGAAAGCCGCTCATCGAGCCCACCGCGCCGCGGCTGCCCGCGATCGATTTCGGCTGGTGGAGCGACGTCCCGCAGGTCCGCGCTGCGCTGCGGGTCAACGTCCTTTTCCTGATCGGCCTCGCGCTTGCGCCGATCCTGTACTGGGCCTTCCGCACCACGCGCTGGGGCTTGCTCATCCGCACCGCCGGCGAGAGTTCGGACGCCGCCCGCGCGATGGGCCACTCCGTGCAGCTGATCCGCCTGCGCGCCACCATGGTCGGCGGCTTCCTCGCCGGCATCGGCGGCTCGTTCCTCTCGCTGTTCTATCCCGGCAGCTGGAACGAGGGTCTCTCCTCGGGCCAGGGCATCACAGCGGTCGCGCTCGTGATCTTCGCACGCTGGGATCCCCTGCTGTGCCTATGGGCCTCGCTCGCCTTCGGCGGCGCCGCGGCGCTGGGACCGGCGCTGCAATCTGTCGGCGTCACCTCCGGCTATCACCTCTTCAATGCCGCGCCCTACATCCTGACACTGGCGATCATGATCGTCACCTGCTCGCCCAAACGCACACTGACCGGCGCCCCGGCCGAATTGTCGATCACCCGCTAGAGAGCAAGATCATGCCCGATCGCCACATCAAATCCGAACCCTATGCCTGGCCCTACAACGGCGATCTTCGTCCCGAGAACACGGCGCTCATCATCATCGACATGCAGACCGATTTCTGCGGCGTCGGCGGCTATGTCGACAAGATGGGCTACGACCTCTCGCTGACGCGGGCACCGATCGAGCCGATCAGGAAGCTGCTCGCAGTGATGCGCAGCCAAGGCTTCCATATCATCCACACCCGTGAAGGCCACCGCCCCGATCTCTCCGATCTTCCCGCTAACAAGCGCTGGCGCTCGCGCCAGATCGGCGCCGGCATCGGCGATCCCGGCCCCTGCGGCCGCATCCTGGTGCGTGGCGAGCCCGGCTGGGACATTATCCCGGAGTTGGCACCGCTGCCGGGCGAGCCGATCATCGACAAGCCGGGCAAGGGCTCGTTCTGCGCCACCGACTTGGAGCTGATCCTGCGCGTGCGCGGCATCGATAATATCGTGCTGACCGGGATCACGACTGACGTCTGCGTTCACACTACGATGCGCGAGGCCAACGATCGCGGCTTCGAATGCGTGCTGCTGCACGATTGTTGCGGCGCGACCGACAAGAGCAACCATGACCACGCGCTGAAGATGATCAAGATGCAGGGCGGCGTGTTCGGCGCGGTCTCAACCTCCGACGCCGTCATCGGAGCGATTTCGTGATCATCGGCGAAACGCCACCGCCGTCAGGCGCCTTCGGCGTCGACGCCGTCGCCATGACGATGCGCTTCGGCGATTTCCTGGCGCTGGACAATGTCGAGCTGAAAGTGCGGCCGGGCTCCTTCCACGCGCTGCTCGGCGAGAACGGCGCTGGCAAGTCGACCCTGGTCAAATGCATCATGGGCTATTACCACGCGACCGAAGGCGACATCCTCGTCGGCGGGCGCGAGCAGGCGATCGGCAATCCGAAGGACGCCCACGCGCTCGGGCTCGGCATGGTCTATCAGCATTTTACACTGGTGCCCGCGATGACGGTCGCGGAAAACCTCGTGCTGGCCCGCGACGACGTGCCGGCCGTGGTGAACTGGCCGAAGGAGATGAAGGAGCTCGAAGCGTTCTTGAGCCGCATGCCCTTCAAGGTGCCGCTCGGCGCGAAAGTCGCGGACATCTCTGCCGGCGAACGGCAGAAGTGCGAGATCCTCAAGCAGCTCTACCTGAAGCGTCGCTTCCTGATCCTGGACGAGCCGACCTCGGTGCTGACGCCGGCAGAAGCCGACGAGGTGCTCGGCATGCTCCGCGACATGGTCGTCAGGGGCGAGCTGACCATCCTGATGATCACGCACAAGTTCCGCGAGGTCCTGGCCTTCGCCGATGACGTCACGATCCTGCGCCGCGGAAAGCTCGCCGGAGCCGGCAAGGTCGCCGAGCTCACGCCGGACGCGATGGCACGCACCATGATCGGCGCCGAGCAATTGACGGTGCAGCCACCGCGCACCGGCGCGGCTGGCCAAGCCAGGCTCGAGCTGCAAAAGCTTCGCGCACTCGACGATGCCGGCGCAGTCGCCGTGCATGACGTCTCGCTCACCGTCCGCGCCGGCGAGATCGTCGGCATTGCAGGTGTTTCCGGCAACGGCCAACGCCAGCTGGTCGAGGTGCTGGCGGGCCAGCGCGAGGCCGAAAGCGGCGAGATCCGTGTTGCCGGCGATCCCTACCGCGCCAGCCGTGAGGAGATGCGGCGGCACAAGATGTCGCTTCTGCCCGAGGAGCCGCTGAAGAACGCCTGCGTCGGCGGCATGAGCGTCGCCGACAACATCGCCTTCCGCGAATTCGACCGTGCGCCCTTCGCCCGTGGCGGCTGGTGGCTCAATCGCGGCGCCTTTCGCGAGGGGGCAAGGACGAAGATCGCGCAGTACAAGATCAAGACCCGCACGCCGGACACGCCGATCTCGGCCCTGTCGGGCGGCAACGTGCAACGCGCCGTGCTCGCCCGCGAGCTAGGCGGCGATGTCGAGGTTCTGATCGCGGCCAATCCCTGTTTCGGCCTCGACTTCGCCGCGGTGGCGCAGATCCACGCCGAGATCATGGCCGCGCGCAACCGCGGCGCCGCCGTGCTGCTCGTCAGCGAGGACCTTGATGAGCTGCTCGAACTGTCCGACCGGCTGGTGGTGATGTTCCACGGCGAATTCGTGTATGAAGCACCGAACAGCGAGGCCGATCTCACCGAGATCGGCCGGCACATGGCGGGACACTGACCACGGAGTAGCGATGAGCGGCGCATCCGAGCGGGACGAGCACTTTCTGCGTCTAGCCTTCGCGGTCGCCCGCCGTTCCCTCACCCATGGCAATCATCCCTTCGGCTGCATCGTCGTCGATGCCGACGGCAACGTGCTGATCGAGACCGAGAACGGCTATCTGCCGGATCATGACGGCACCGCGCATGCCGAGCGCCTGGCGGCGACGCAGGCCTGCCGCACGCTCAGTCGCGAGGTGTTGGCGATGGCGACGCTCTATTCCTCCGCAGAACCCTGCGCGATGTGTTCAGGCGCGATCTACTGGGCCGGCATCGGCCGCGTGGTCTACGGTCTCAGCGAGCACCGCCTGCGCGGCCTTACCGGCAACCATCCGGAGAATCCGACGCTCGACCTGCCCTGCCGCGAGGTCTTTGCCAGCGGACAGCGCCCGACCGAGGTGGTCGGGCCTTTGCTGGAGGACGAGGCCGAGGCGCTGCACGAGGGCGTGTGGACGAAGTAGCAGCACATCCAAAAGGGGATGACGCCGCGGAGGTTTGACGCGGCGCCATCGTTTCACCTGGAGAGCGTAGATGACTAGAACTTTACGGTGATACCGGAGTAGAGCGAGGACTCGGTGCAGGAGCCGGTGCTCACCGTCCGGCCACCGACGGCCGTGGTACAGCCGACGGCAAGATTGTGATCGAGGCCGAACTTGTTCTGCCAATAGCGGTAGGCCACCCAGACATCCACGAAGTGGGAGTACTTGTCACCCCAGGCTGCCTTCGAGGCATCGAAGGTCAGACGGATGGGCTCGGAGTTTAGCTCAACCGCGGTGTTGTAGACGCCATTCGCCGGGCTGTAGGGCAGCGGCTCGGTGTCGGTGCCCTTCTTGCCGTACCAGCCGGCACGGCCGCTGATCGAGAAGTACTGCATGTTCGGCGGCAGGAAGCCGAGGTCCATATAGTAATTGACTTCGACAGCCCAGGTTGGCTTGAACGACGTGTTGCCGTCCGCCAGACACGTGATTCCGGGAACGCCCGGGCCGAACAGGCCACACTGGCTGAAGGAATTGTGGTTGGCGAACTCCCAATAGACCAGCGGCGCGACGTTGATGTAGCCCTTGTAGGGCAGGTCGAACGCGAACTGCAGACCGCCGACGACGTCGCGCTTGGCGGCGCCGAAATACCTGTTCTCCGTATTGGCGTCCATGCCGACTTCGAACGAAATGTTGTGCAGCGGCCCCGCGCTGAAAGCCTTGGTGTCGAAGAGCTCGTTCCAGCCGAAGGTCGAACGGAACAGGCCATAGATTTCGGTCGCCCCGGCGCAGGATGCCGGCGTGCCGAAGATCGTGCCGGCATTGGTGCAGGGCCCCGCCGGGTCATTGTGATCCGACTTGTACATCGAGATGGTGAAGAAGTTCGTGCCGTACGCCCAGGCGTCGAAATGGGTGAACGAGTAGACCTGCTTTGTGGTTTTGCTGTTGATCGACCCATCCGGCCGGAACGACCACGCGCCCGGCTGCGAAGCGTTGAAGATGTACGAGAAGGTGACGCGGTTATCGATGATCAGGAAGAATGGAAGGTCCGGCGCCTTCTTGGCCGCCTTCACTGGCAGATCCGCCGCCTGAGCTAGGCCACCGGTGGCCAGCGTAGCAAGTGACAGCGCCGCTGCTGCCATTGCCGTGTAACGAAACGACATCCTGAATACCCCAAGTTTGGACGTTTAAAAATGAACGTCCCTGGGTGCGACACTTGCGCCGATCTCCCGGAGTGCGAAGCCTCAACTTTTCACATGACGTGCCGCTTGTTGCGGCAGCACGCGACGAATCAAGGAGGAGATTGCAGAGTGCCCGGACGCGGTGAGCACGAGCGGCGGGGATCGCTATTGCCGAACATTCCCGATTGTTCTTATTCCGTTTTCTGATCGCGCCCCGATGCGAAGCCGAGTTGAAGCAGCCGTCGCGACCGCTGCGCTCTGAGCGATGGATGGACGGCCCTGCGATTGCTCAACATGGCGTCAAGCCTGCCCACAGCGTTCCGATTTGGCTTGAACCGTCACAAATTTGCAACAGGCACCGCAGCGATCGTCACTCGAAACCATGGATCGGCACACCGGCACTGCCACCCCTGCCGCGGCGTTGAGCAAGGCATGACGCTTTTTCGCATCTTACGCGGCGGCTCAAACTAGCTCAGTATTGAGGCACTTCATCCATGCCGATGCATCAGCGAATGTTCGATCCGACGCCTCAAGGCCTGCACTCCAGCGAGCCCCCGCTGCTTCAAACGGTGGGGCTCACCAAACGCTATGGGGACTTCATCGCCAACGATTCCATCGATATCGAGATCCGGCCGAGGGAAATCCACGCGCTGCTCGGCGAGAACGGCGCCGGCAAGTCGACGCTGGTCAAGGCAATCTACGGATTGATCCAGCCCAGCGGGGGCGAGATCCGCTGGCACGGCGAACCAATCGTGCTGTCCGGTCCCTCCGACGCGCGCAGCCGCGGCATCGGCATGGTGTTCCAGCATTTCTCGCTGTTCGACAATCTCACCGTCGCCGAGAACGTCGCGCTCGGCCTCGATGGCAAGGAACCCTTCAAGGACATGTCGGCGCGGCTGGAGCAGGTGTCGAAGACCTACGGACTGCCGCTCGATCCCCGGCGCGAGGTCTGGCAATTGTCGGTCGGCGAGCGCCAACGTATCGAGATCGTCCGCGCGCTGATGCAGGATCCGAAATTCCTGATCCTGGACGAGCCCACCGCGGTGCTGACGCCGCAGGAGGGCGACCAACTCTTCATCGTGCTGGAGCGGCTCAAGGCCGAAGGCCGCGCCATCCTCTACATCAGCCACAAGTTAGACGAAGTGAAGCGGCTGTGCGACACCGCGACGATCCTGCGCGGCGGCAGGAAGGTCGAGACCTGCAATCCCCAGCGCGAGACCGCCGCCTCGCTCGCGCGCATGATGGTCGGCGGCGAGATCAAGCAAGTGAGGGCCGCATCCGGTCGCAAAACCACTGTGCCGCGGCTCGTGGTCAACGACCTCTCGCTGGCCCCTGCCGAGGCGCATGGCGTACGGCTCGAGCATATTTCCTTCGAGTTGAAGGGCGGCGAGATCCTGGGCATCGCCGGCGTCGCCGGCAACGGCCAGGATGAGCTGTTCGCCGCACTCTCCGGCGAGCGCCTGTCGAAGCACTCCGGCACCGTCGTGATCGAGGGTATCGCCGCCGGCCACCTCTCGATCACGCAGCGGCGCAAGCTTGGCGCCGCTTTCGTTCCCGAGGAGCGGCTCGGTCACGGCACTGCACCGCGCATGAAGCTGTCCGAGAATGCGCTGCTCACCGGACATGCCGCCAGCGGCATGGTTCGTCACGGCTTCATCGATACCGCCGCCACCCTCAAGACCGTCGACCGCGCGACCGAAACGTTTGACGTGCGCAAGGCCAAGCGCGATCCGGAAGCAGCATCGCTTTCCGGCGGCAATCTGCAGAAATTCATCGTCGGACGCGAGATCCTGCGCAACCCCGCGGTGCTGGTGGTGAGCCAGCCGACCTGGGGCGTCGACGCCGGCGCCGCCGCGATCATCCGGCAGGCGCTGCTTGATCTCGCAACCGCAGGCGCCGCGGTGCTCGTAACCAGCCAGGACCTCGACGAGCTCGCGGAGATCGCCGACCGCATCGCCGTGATGTTTCACGGCCGGCTGACGGCTCCACTCGCCGCCAGCGAGGCGAGCCGCGAAAAGCTCGGCCTTTTGATGGGCGGCAGCAGCCTGGAGCCGAAGGAAGCCACGCATGCAGTTGGTGCTTGAGAAGCGCGCCGAGCGCTCCAACACGATCGCGCTGATCTCGCCGCTGATCGCGATCGGCCTGACGATCGTGACGATGGTCATCCTGCTCGCGATCCTCGGCAAGAATCCGCTGCTCGCTTTGCATGCCTATTTTATCGCGCCCCTGACCGACGGCTATTCGCTCCAGGAGATCGCCGTGAAGGCGACACCGTTGGTGATGATCGCGATCGGGCTCTCGCTCTGCTATCTCGCCAATGCCTGGAATATCGGCGCCGAGGGACAATTCCTGATCGGCGCCGTCGCCGGAAGCTGGATCGCGGTGAAGACGCAAGGTACTGACGTCGGCCCTTGGGTTTTGCCGGCCATGCTCGTGCTCGCCGCCGCCGCGGGCGCGCTCTATGCGCTGATTCCGGCGATCTGCAAGGTGAAGTTCGGCGCCAGCGAAATCCTGACCAGCCTGATGCTGGTCTATGTCGCCGACCTCTTCCTCGACTATCTCGTGCGCGGGCCCTGGCGCGATCCGCACGGCTTCAACTTCCCGACCACGGCCGAGTTCGATCCGGTAGCGACGGTGCCGCTGCTGATCGAAGGCGGCAGGCTGCATCTCGGCGCCATGATCGCCCTACTCGTCGTCGCAGCCGTTGCGATCCTGCTCGGGCGCACCATCAAGGGCTTTGAGATCCGCGTGGTTGGCGCAGCGCCGCGTGCCGCGCGGTTCGGCGGCTTCAATGCCGACCAGCTCGTCATCCTCACCTTTGCCATCTCCGGTGCGCTCGCGGGCCTCGCCGGCATCATCGAGGTCGCGGGCCCCGTCGGGCATCTTCAGCCCGGCATTTCGCCTGGTTACGGCTTTACTGCGATCATCGTGGCTTTCCTCGGCCGACTGAACCCGCTTGGAATATTAATTGCAGGCCTGTTCCTCGCATTGACCTTTATCGGTGGCGAGCAGGCGCAGATCGCGATGAAGATTCCGTTGGATGTCACCAAGGTTTTCCAGGGCATTCTGCTGTTCTACGTGCTCGCCTGCGATTCCCTCATTCTCTACCGTTTCAAGCTGGTCTTCCCAAACCGACAGGTGGCCCGTGGAGCTGGTTGAGGCCATCATCCTCGCGGTGCTCGCGGCGTCGACGCCGCTGCTGATTGCTGCGACCGGTGAGCTCGTGACCGAGCGCTCCGGCGTGCTCAATCTCGGTGTTGAGGGCATGATGATCGTCGGTGCGGCCTGCGGCTTTGCCGGCGCGTGGCTCACCGGGTCCACCTTCATTGGTGCGCTGTTCGGCATCGTCGCGGGCACGTTGATGTCACTGATCTTCGCGCTGATGACGCTCGGGCTCGCCGTCAACCAAGTTGCAACGGGTCTCGCGCTGACTATCCTCGGCATCGGGCTCTCCGGCCTGATCGGCGCCGGCTTCGTCGGAGAGCGCATCACGCCGGCAGTGCACCTCGCCATTCCCGGCGTCACCGAGATCCCGCTGGTCGGGCGCGTGCTGTTCGGCGAGGACGGTTTTGTCTACTTCTCGGTCGCACTGATCGTCGGCGTCTGGTGGTTCCTGCACCGCACGCGTGCGGGATTGGTCCTGCGCGCCTGTGGCGACAATCATTTCTCCGCGCATGCGCTCGGCTATCGCGTGCTGCGCATCCGCACCTTTGCTGTCATGTTCGGTGGCGCCTGCGCAGGGCTTGCGGGCGCTTATCTGCCGCTGGCCTATACTCCGTTCTTCATTCCCGGCATGACAGCAGGCCGCGGCTGGATCGCACTGGCGCTGGTCGTATTCTCGTCCTGGCGGCCGGGCCGGCTCGTCGTTGGTGCTTATCTCTTCGGCGCCGTGACGATCCTGCAATTGCACGCCCAAGGCTGGGGCGTCGGCATTCCCTCGCAGTTCATGTCCGCGCTGCCCTACCTCGCAACCGTTATCGTCCTCGTCCTGCTCTCCCGCGCGCGCACCGGCGGCTCGACCGCGCCGGCCGCGCTCGGCACCGTGTTCGTGCCTGACCGCTGAGTTTTCATTTCCGCAGCGTGCGCGATGGGGCGCGCGCGTTTCGGATCGTGGCTTTCCCCTGATGTTTGGAGACTGATGATGAGGAAATCACTTCTTGCGCTGGCTGCCGGGCTCTTGGTTGCCGGGAGCGTCGGTGCAGCCTCTGCCGACAAGCTGAAGGTAGGCTTCATTTATCTCGGTCCGATCGGAGACCTCGGCTGGACCTATCAGCATGATCTCGCCCGCCAGGCGCTGGTGAAGGAATTGGGCGACAAGATCGAGACCACCTATCTCGAGAACGTGCCCGAAGGCCCGGACGCCGAGCGCTCCATCGAGCAGCTCGTCCGCGCCGGCAACAAGCTGATCTTCACGACGTCGTTCGGCTACATGGACCCGACGCTGAAGGTCGCCAAGAAATACCCGAATGTGCATTTCGAGCACGCCACCGGCTACAAGCGCAACCCGAACATGTCGACCTATTCGGCCAAATGGTATCAGGGCCGCTACATTCAAGGCCTAATCGCGGCCAAGATGTCGAAGTCCGGCGTGCTGGGCTATATCGGCTCGTTCCCGATTCCGGAGGTCGTCTCCGGCATCAACGCGACGATGCTGGCGGCGCAGACCATCAACCCGAACATCAAGGTCAAGATCATCTGGGCCAACACCTGGTTCGATCCGGGCAAGGAGGCCGACGCCGCCAAGGCGTTGATCGATCAGGGCGCCGACGTCATCATGCAGCACACGGATTCCCCGGCCGCGATGCAGATCGCGAGCGAGCGCGGCAAGCTCGCCTTCGGCCAGGATTCCGAGATGATCAAGTTCGGACCCAAGACTCAGCTGACCTCAATCCTCGACACCTGGGGCCCCTACTACATCGAGCGTGTCAAGGCCGAGCTCGCCGGCACCTGGAAATCCGAGGACACCTGGGGCGGCCTCGACAGCCACATGTTCGCGATGGCGCCCTATACCAACATGCCTGATGACGTGAAGAAAATGGCCGAGGATGCCCAGGCCGCGATCACAGCCGGCAAGCTGCACCCGTTCAAATGCCCGATCGTGGGGCAGGACGGCAAGCCGGTCGAGTGCAAGGGCGGCGATCACCTCGATGACGGCCAGATTCTCGGCATGAATTTCTACGTGAAGGGCATCGACGACAAGCTTCCGGGCAAGTAGCACGCTTCTTGCTTTGACCAGATCACCTGCTCCTCCCGGAGGAGGTTCGGAGGGGGTGGCCAGAAGCACCCGGCACTTGTGGTCGCCCCCTCTTTTATCCCACCCGCATGCTCCGCGCCGCCGAACTGTGGCGGCGGATGAGGTCCGCCACATCGAAGCCCGGGATGGCGCCATCGACCACGGCCCATTGTCCCGCGACCATCACCCGATCGGCCCGGTACGCCCCGCACAGCACCAATGCCGCCAGCGGATCGCCATGGCCGGAGAATCGCAGCTCGTCGAGCTTGAACAGCGCTAGATCGGCGGCCTTGCCGACCGCGATCTCGCCGAGTTCCGGACGGCCCACGCAAGCCGCCGAGCCCCTGGTGGCCCAGCGCAGCGCGTCCTTGTGGCTGACCTTTGTCACGCCGTAGCGGGCCCGTTGCAGCAGGAATGCGGCGCGCACTTCCTGCATCAGGTTCGACCCGTCGTTGGAGGCTGAGCCGTCGACGCCGATGCCGATGCCGACGCCGGCCTCCTCCATCTCGCAGACGGGACAGCAGCCGGACGCCAGCAGTTGGTTGCTGCACGCGCAGTGGCTAATGGTCGTCCTGGCCTTACCGAGCCGCTTGATCTCGTCGGCGTTGAAGAAGATTCCGTGAGCGAGCCAGGTCCGCGCCTGCAGCCAGCCGCATTGTTCTAGATAGTCAAGCGGGCGGCAGCCATACATCTGCTCGCAGAACTTGTTCTCGTCCTCGGTCTCGGCGAGATGGGTGTGCAGGCGCACATCGAGCTTGTCGGCAAGCTCGGCAGTGGCACGCATCAAGGATGTCGTCACGGAGAATGGCGAGCACGGCGCGAGCGCGATCTGCACCATCGCATCCGCGCCGCGCTGGTGATGCTTGGCGACCACGCGCGCGCTGTCGGCGAGGATGGTGTCCTCGTCCTGCACGACGCTGTCGGGCGGCAGGCCGCCGTCGCGTTGCGACAGGTTCATCGAGCCGCGCGTGAGCGAGACGCGCACACCGAGCCGCTTCGCCACCGCCACCTCGATATCGACAGCGTCTTCGAGTCCTGCCGGGAATACGTAATGGTGATCGGTCGTCGTCGTGCAGCCCGACAACAGCAGTTCCGACATCGCGACGGTGACGCCGAGCTCCAGCGCCTCCGGCGTCAGCTTCGCCCACACGGGATAGAGCGCCTGGAGCCAGGGAAACAGCTCGCGATCCATCGCCGCCGGCAGCGCCCGCGTCAGCGTCTGGTAGAAATGGTGATGGGTGTTGATGAGACCGGGCAGCACGACGTGTTCACCGGCATCGAACACCGCGACATCCGCGGTCGCAGGCGTCCCGCCAGCCGGCACCAGTTCGACAATCCGGCCATCCTTCACGACGATCCCGCGCTCCGCCCCGTCGGCGAAGACGGCCAGGGGGTCCCTGATCCAGATCGCACTTGCGTCGGTCATGATTGCCGCTTCTCCTCACATCCGCTGATGGCAGGCCTGCAAGGCAGAGGCCAGCCCGATTGCGTTCCGGCTGCGACTTGTTGTTGCGACTTGGCTCCGGTCTTGCAAGACTTTCTCTTGTCCGATTCACCCGGCGGAAGCGTTGGCGCAACCATGGATTTGAATACCATCACAGCCGTCGTCCATCCGCAAACGCGGGCGCAGCTGCCCGTTTGGACGGCGGGCGACGCGTGGCTCGCAGGCGGCACCTGGCTGTTCTCGGAGCCGCAGGTCCACCTGACGCGGCTGATCGATCTCACCGACCTGAAATGGCCGGCGCTGACGATCACCGAGAGCCATCTCAGCATCGCCGCCACCTGCACCATCGCAGAGCTCGATGGTCTCGCCTGCCCGTCCGACTGGCTCGCGGCGCCGCTGATCGGCCAGTGCTGTCGGGCCTTTCTTGCTTCGTTCAAGATCTGGAAGACGGCAACGGTCGGCGGCAATCTCTGCATGTCGCTGCCTGCGGGACCGATGATCTCGCTCACATCAGCGCTCGAGGGCGTCTGCACCATCTGGAAGGCCGACGGCGGTGAACAGAGGATCTCCGTCGCCGACTTCGTCACCGGCAACCAGCGCAACCGCCTGACGTCAGGCGACCTGGTCCGGCAGATCGATATCCCGATTGCCGCGTTCAGGCGCCGTACCGCCTTTCGCCAGATCTCGCTGGCGCCTGTCGGCCGCTCGGCGGCGCTTCTGATCGGTAGCCTCGATCCGGATGGCACACTGACTTTGACGGTTACCGCATCGACGGTGCGGCCGATCCAGCTCACCTTTCGCAAGAGCCCGGACCCGAGTGCGCTTCGCGATGTGATCGCGCAGCAGATCACGGACGACATGTACCATACCGACATCCATGGCAAGCCGCTCTGGCGCAAGCACATGACGCTGCGGCTCGCAGAGGAGATCCGCGGCGAGCTCCTGGGGGGATCGCCATCATGAGCTTCGAAGTCAACGGCAAGGCGTTTGCGCAGGAGCCGCGCGCCGGCCAGTGCCTGCGCACGTTCCTGCGCGAGCTCGGCCATTTCGGCGTGAAAAAGGGCTGCGATGCCGGTGATTGCGGGGCCTGCACGGTGCTGCTGGATGGCGAGCCGGTACATAGCTGCTTGATCCCGGCGTTCCGCGTCCAGGGGCGCACCGTCACCACGATCGAAGGTCTTGGCGGGGACCACGGCGTCCATCCGATGCAGCAGGCGTTCCTCGATGCGCAAGGCTTTCAATGCGGCTTCTGCACCGCCGGCATGATCCTGACCTGCGCCTCGCTGAACCAGGCGCAGCGCACCGATCTCGGCATAGCGTTGAAGGGCAATATCTGCCGCTGCACCGGTTATCGTTCGATCGAGGATGCGATCCTCGGCAAGACCAATGTCGAGGCGAGCGTCGAGGCCGGCGCCGCATTCGGCCGCAGCCTGCCGGCCCCTGCAGGTCCCGACATCGTGCGCGGCAAGGCGCGCTACACCTTCGACACCGCCATCGACGGACTGCTGCACATCAAGCTGCTGCGTTCGCCTCATGCCCACGCCAGGATCGTTGCGATCGACAAGTCGGGCGCCCTTGGCGTCCCCGGGGTCCACGCCGTGCTAACGCATGAGGATGCGCCGCCTGTCCTGATTTCGACCGCGCGGCATGAGAAGGAGTGGATGGATCCCGAGGACACCCGCATCCTCGACGACGTCGTCCGCTTCGTCGGTCAGAAGGTTGCCGCCGTCGTTGCCGAGAGCGAAGCGGCCGCCGAGGAGGCGTGCCGTCGGCTGAAGGTCGATTACGAGATCCTGCCCGCGCTGATTGATCCGGAGCAGGCGATGGCGCCGGGCGCGCCCGTCGTTCATCCTGCCCGCACCATCGCGAACCGCGTCGCTGACGCCCAGCGCAATCTCGTCGCGGAGACGCATGGCGAATTCGGCGACGTCGCCGCTGCGCTCGCGACCTCCGCCGTCACCTTCGAGGGCACCTTTCACAGTCATCGTGTGCAGCACGCCGCATTGGAGACCCATGGCGGCCTGGCCTGGCTCGACGACGCGGGCGTGCTCAACGTCCGCACCTCGACGCAGGTCCCGTTCCTGACCCGGCGCGCGTTGTCCGATATCTTCAAGCTTCCCATGGACAACGTCCGCGTGTTTTGCGAGCGCGTCGGCGGCGGCTTTGGCGGCAAGCAGGAGATGTTCGTCGAGGACGTCCTGGCGCTCGCTACGCTCAAGACCGGGCGGCCGGTGAAACTCGAGCTGACCCGCGAGGAGCAGTTCATCGCGACCTCGACGCGCCACCCGATGCGGGTCCACATCAAGGCCGGCGCCGATGCCGCAGGCAAGCTCACCGCGCTCCAGCTCGACGTGCTCTCCAACACGGGCGCCTATGGCAATCACGCCGGCCCCGTGATGTTCCACGCGCTGGCGGAATCCATCAGCGTCTATAATTGTCCGAACAAGCGCGTCGACGGCGCCGCCGTCTACACCAACACGGTGCCGGCGGGTGCGTTTCGTGGCTACGGCCTGCCGCAGGCATTGATCGCGGTGGAGGCCGCGATCGACGAGCTGGCGAAGCAGCTCGGCATCAGTCCCTACGAAATGCGCCGGCGCAACATCGTCAGGCCCGGCGACCCCATGCTGTCGCCGCCGCCGTCCGAATATCACGACGTCGTCTATGGCTCCTACGGGCTCGACCAGTGCCTCGACCTCGTCGAGCGCGCGATGCAGGCCGATGGCCCGCAACCGGACCTGTTGCCGGAATGGCTGATCGGCGACGGCATCGCGCTGACCATGATCGACACGGTGCCGCCGGCAGGCCATATCGCCGACGCCATGATCGCGCTCAACGACGACGGCGCTTTCGACCTGACCGTCGGCACTGCTGAGTTCGGCAACGGCACCAGCACCGTGCACCGGCAGATCGCTGCAACGACGCTTGCGACCACCGTCGACAGGATCCGCCTGCGCCAATCCGACACCGCCCATGGCGGGCACGACACCGGCGCCTATGGCAGCGCGGGCATGTTCGTTGCCGGTAAGGCGACGCATGCGGCGGCCATACAGCTTGCGACCGAGCTGAAGGCGGCGGCCGCAGACGCCTGGCTGTGCGATGCCGGGAGCTGCGCGCTTGAAGCTGACGCCGTCGTTAGCGGCGTCCGGCGCATGCCTTTTACGGAGCTGGCGAAGCTCGCGCGCGAACGGGGACAGCCATTGGCAGGCATCGGCAATTCGGACGGCACGCCCCGCTCAGTCGGCTTCAACGTGCAGGGCTTTCGCGTTGCCGTGAACAAGGGCACCGGCGAGCTCAAGATTCTCAGGAGCGTGCACGCGGCCGACGCAGGCGTCGTCGCCAATCCCATGCAATGCCGCGGGCAGCTCGAAGGCGGTGTCGCGCAGGCGCTCGGCGCCGCGCTCTACGAGGAGATGGTGATCGACGCAGACGGCCGGGTCACCAACCCGAAGTTCCGCGACTACCACCTGCCCTCCTTCGCCGACGTGCCCCGAACCGAGGTGTTCTTCGCCGAGACGTCCGACACGATCGGACCGCTGGGCGCGAAATCGATGAGCGAGAGTCCGTACAATCCGGTCGCGGCCGCGCTCGGCAACGCGATTGCCGATGCCACCGGCATCCGCTTCACCGCGCCGCCCTTCAAGCCGGACCGGCTGTTTCCGGCGCTGCTCGAGAAGTTTGGCGGCTAGAGCGGGATGGTTCGCTTCACCTCTCCCGTAGGGAGAGGTCGGAACGCATCGAAGATGCGATCCGGGTGAGGGGTTTGGGTCTCACTGAGTCCCACCGCCCCTCACCCGGATTGCTGCGCAATCCGACCTCTCCCCGTCGGGGAGAGGTGAACCAACGACAGCCCATCGAACTTACATGCTTTAGCTGCCGCGATAGGTCGAATAGCTCCACGGCGTGACCAGGAGCGGCACGTGATAGTGCCCCTCCGGCTCGCTGACCGCAAAGCGCAGCGGAATCTCGTCGAGGAACGGCGGGTCGGACAACGGCACGTTACGCTCGGCGTAATATCTGGCAACGCTGAACCTGAGCTCGTAGCGGCCGATCGGCATGGGGCGACCGCCGATCAGCGGCTGATCCGTGCGGCCGTCCGAGTTGGTCACTGTGCGCGCAATGACACGGTTCTCGCCGAGATTCGCAAGCTCGACCAGCTCGACCGGGATGCCGGGCGCGGGCTTGCCCGTGTGATTGTCGAGCACATGCGTCGACATCCGGCCGTGCACCTTCAGCTTGTCGCCGGCGACGATGAGCTGATCCAGCCGCAGCGCGGAGATGCGGCCGATCTCCTCGATCGCACGCCTTGTCTCGGTCTTGACGATGTTGAGCAGCCTCGTCTCGAAGTCACGCAGGATGGAATCCCTGGTGTGACGGCGGACGCAGACGATATAGGGGAAGCCGAACTTGTCCCGATAGGCATTGTTGACGCGCTCGAACGCCGCGAATTCGGCGTCCGACAGCCGGTCGAGGCCGGCGCTGTTTTGCTCGTCCGTCGATTCCGCCGTGAGACCGGCGGCGCGCTGCGTCTTGTTGGCAAGATCGGGATGCGCACGGATCAATGCCAATTGCACGTCCGGTTCAGCGCTCTGGATCGCCGCCATCAGCGCGGCGTGCAACTGGTTGATGCCCGCGAACGGCCGCTTGCCGGCGAGCTGCTCGGCGATCCATGGCGAATATTCGACGACGTTGGCGAGTGCCGCGACGAAATCGGCTTTGCTTGCGGCGTTGAGGTCGGCCAGCGAGATCTGCGACATCATCCTCTCACTCGATCTCGAATGCGTCGGCCGCAAGGTGCGCGTGCTTGTCGTGCCAGTGCTGCGCGATCTGCAATCGCGTCGGCACCCAGACGCGCTCGTGCCTGCCGATATAATCCAGGAAGCGCATCAGCCCCGCAGCGCGGCCAGGCCGGCCGGCAAGGCGGCAGTGCAGGCCGACCGACATCATCTTCGGCGCGGTCAGCCCTTCCGCATAGAGCACGTCGAAGGCATCCTTCAGATAGGTGAAGAACTGCTCGCCGTCGGCAAACCCTTGCGGGTTGATGAAGCGCATGTCGTTGGCATCTAACGTGTAGGGAATGATGAGTTGCTTGCCGCCTGCGCCCCTGACCCAATACGGCAGATCGTCGGCATAGGAGTCGCAGAGATAGAGGAAGCCGCCCTCCTCCATCAGGAGACGGTTGGTATTGATGGAGGAGCGCCCGGTGTACCAGCCGAGCGGCCGCGATCCGGTCGCCTCGATGTGGAGGCGGATGGCTTCGGCGATCTCGGCGCGCTCCTGCGCCTCGGTCATGTCCTTGTGCTCGATCCACTTCAGGCTGTGGCTGGCGATGTCCCAGCCCGCCTCCTTCATGGCAGCTACGATTTCCGGATTGCGTTTCAGCGCGGTCGCGACTCCGAACACGGTGGCCGGCCAGTTGCGTTCGCCGAACATCCGCCACAGCCGCCAGAAGCCTGCGCGCGAGCCATATTCGAACATCGATTCGATGTTGGCGTGGCGCTGGCCCGGCCAGGGCTGCGCCCCGAGCACGTCGGACAGAAAGGCTTCCGAGGCGCGGTCGCCGTGCAGAATATTGTTCTCGCCGCCTTCCTCGAAATTGACGACGAACTGCACCGCAATCCGCGCGTTGCCGGGCCACTCGGGATGCGGCGGATTGCGGCCGTAACCGCGAAGATCGCGCGGGTAGCTTGCGTCGGTCACTCAGACTTCCTCGAAGCGGATCGGTAGAGCGCCCTTCCACAGCACGCTCTTGCCGAGCGTCGCCAGATTCTCCAGGCCCGAAGTCATCGTGATGAAATGGTTGCCGGCGAGCTGGCCCATCTTGCTCGCGAAATGCACGCCACCATAGGCGAGCAGGATCTCGGTCTCGCTGATGCCGCCGGGATAGAGGATGATCTGGCCGGGCGCGGGATAGCTCGTGTGGTTCTCGTAGCCGACGCCGAAATCGAAATCGCCGAGCGGCATCCACACCCCTTCGCCACTCCAGCGCACATGGATGATGTGACTTTCGAACGGCAGCGCCTTGCGGAAGGCGGCGACAGTCTTGGGTGCCAGCTGCTCCTCGAAGCGGGCATCGAAGGTGAAATCGCCGGCGCGGATAACGAGTTTGCTCATCTCATCTCTCTGGGTCGGGGGCGTAGCCCACCGTGGACTCCTCGGCAAAGAGCATTCCGTCGGGCTTCGCGCAAGGGGCGTAGCCGCATCCCCGGCGGTCGTAGGACCAGCCGAAAATGCCGCTCCGCCGGACCTCCGGCTCCGCGGCAGGCAGCGGCGCCTCCTTCAGTTCCGTGTGCGGCGACGGGGGCGGCGCCGGCAGGGTCTCGCATGTCATGGAGTAGACCAACTTGCCATCCGCCGTACGCCCGATCGGGGCACAGGGGTCCGGATGCGCCGCCGTGGTCTGCGGCTTCATCTTGACTTGCGCAGCCGCCGGCGAGGCGATCAGCAGCAGAACCAGCAGATATCTGGACATCGTTGTCGCTCTGAAAACTCAACGCGACCATTGAACCGGATTGCGGCGGGCAAGTCCACCGGCGCCGCGGGTGCGATTGCGGAATATTTAGCCGAATGCGCAGACACGCCTTCGCATCCTCGCGGCGGATTTCGCCCGAGCTTTGCTTCGTCGCTCCACCCTTAAAGCCGGGAGGGCGGAAGGCCGGGTGCTGACCTAGCACCCACGGTCCGCTGTGCGAAAGGCACACGCAGAAAACTGCACAGCGGCATACAGGTGCGCAAGAAGCCCCGCAACGTCATCCTCTCTGATCAGGAAGTCCGGGAATTCGTCGCGGCCGCATATGCCCTCGATGACAAGCTGGGCATACTAGTTGAAACGCTGGCAGTTACTGGTGCGCGGCCGAGCCAAACGACTTCGTCGGGATGGAATGAAACAGGACTTATGACTTAGCGGATTGCGGTGGTGGGCAGTCTGCTGATTACGCTTCCGCCTTCCGCCGTAATCCGCAACGGTCCATCGCGCATTTCAAAAGTGTATTCAAAGCTGCTTGAGCCGCTGCCTTGCGCATTCCGTGCAGGACTACGAACCATCCAATCCACTATGCCACTTGCTTTACACGAGCCGACCGCCTCGTTGCATTCTACAGTAAGTGAACCTTCACGCATCTTGTACAGGCGCTGAGGCCACCGATTTATCGATTTCATCTTATCCGCGACGACCTCGTTATCCGAGAGATCGCGACCGTAAAAGAGGACATGTGCGCCGTACAGACGCGGAAGAACTGCCGCGACTTTATCGTTAGGGCCGGACCATACAGTAAACAAGAGCCTTACGAATTCACTGACCTTCGCGCGGAGCGAGGAAGGTGAATGTGACGGGTCTGCCTGCGAGGGGGCTAGGGCTGAACTCGTTTTGGATGGTTCAAGGAGTTTCACCTCAATATCGTTCTTCTTGGCATCTTCTGCGCTCAACCAAGTCATCGATGCAGGCGATGCTTGCGTTATGTATATTACTGCGGAGTACGACAGGCCAAGTTTGTTGACGTAAGCTCCCAAGATGGCATTTCCCGGTCGGCGTCGGCCTTTATATCCGGCTCGGCATCCTCGAAACGCCGGTGTTCTCAAAGCTCGTGGCCCGCGCGCGGTCATGAAGTTGTTGCGATAATAGCCGAGCGGATCGCGCAAGCGGATTGTTTCACCGATACTGATCCCGGCTAAAAGGCTTCCACCATCGCTTCGTAGCGCTACAATGGCTTTTGGTACATTCGCCGTCCTTTCCGCGAACAGACTAGCATCACCCTTCTCGAAGTCTCCTGACACGTCTATGAAGGTGAATTCGCCTAGCGGGTGGATGGCTAGTTCGGCGGCATGGCACGGAAGCCAACTTCCAACCACAATCGCGACAGCCGTCGAAATAAGACGAGCGCCTGCGAGCTTGGCAATTGACCTTCCAAGCTCAACCCAGTCCAGCGACGTCAGGTTACTGCGCATTCTGAACTAGCCGATTGGTCCGCCAACAAGGTTCGCCGCGATGTTTGTATGAATGTTTATGATAGCTCCGTCGCCCCCACGCAGCGGCATCCGAAGCGGAAATCACTGAAATGGCAGGGGTTGAAAGCGCGATCAAAAGCGCGAGCACCATTGAAGTTAGTTTCAAAGTCGAGTTCCTTTTTCTTTTTTAGCGAGCAGCTTTGCGCCAACCCGCTGTTTCGGCCTCCGCTTCAGTGCAGAACCAGCGTTCACCGAGGCCCTTGTCCATGGCGATCTTTGAGTAGTTCAACTGACCGGGCGAGTGAAAGATGTGTTCTCCCTTACGGTTTACGTTTCCCTTAATGACGCAATTTGGATCGGGAGCGGCAGCAGCCGAAACTGCGCCCAGCAATATTGATTGAGCATTCACCGGGACCGATGCGGCGCCTAAGACCTCGGTTTTTTTGTTTCGATGCCGCCAGTCCCAAGGCGCGATGAACGCTCCTTGCCATAAGCCTAAGCGCGCCTCGCGAGCCGTCATCTCATTGGAGTCATAGGAATGTGAGTACTTCGTAAATGAGAGAGCCCAGCCTTGGCGCACCATCCAGCCAGCAACGTCCTCGCCTTCAATGAAGCACGTTGCAAGAGAGCGGCCGTAGCGGTCTTGGCCGTTCAGATCGCAGTCCCATTCTCGTCCTGCTGAGTAAGCAACGAGTAGATCACGAGCCACAATTCCACAGGCCCACGTCTTACCATGTGCGTCGAGACACAATTGATCTGTCTCGGGCGCGTCAATGCCTTGCAACCGCATTTTGCTCTGCTCAATCTGAACGGTATCGCCATCGACAATCAATGGCGCACCTGAGAGAGTTTTCGTGGCGAGCGCCTCTGGGCAGGACAGGATCGTCGTTGCGAGTCCTAATCCAAGCAGGAATGCGTGCATCTTGTGCATAGGCAACCGTACGCCTTCAGGCTCCAGCCGGTCCTTGCGCGATATCGATCACGTGCCGATCAGTGCCAACAGTAATGACGATGGTGTAAGTCTTCGGTCCTCCGCCCTCAGTGGCAACTGGGGGCGCGAGATGCAATTGCCCGCCGTACCACTCACCGGGCATGAGCGTGTTGTCCTTGATGACCGACTGCTCAAGGACGGCCATATTGCGTTGCCCGGCTTCGACTGTGGAAGCGATCATCGCCTCATTCTGCGCGCTCGCATTGCCCTGCGCGATTGCCGCTGCGGTCGGGCTGTAGAAAGTACCTGTCCTGCCGCTGGGGGTCGTGTAGTGGCCGTATCCGGCCTGCGAAGCGCTGTAGGCGTTCCCAGCGGCGGCTAACCCTGTGAAGATTGCCGCTGCGACCTGTCGGTTCTTTTCCTCTTGGAGCAGCATCTCGTAGGTTACGACCTGCATTCCGTAGTCGGACCCGCCCGCATGCTGAGTGGCTTCCACTTGGGATACCCGGAAATCTACGGGGCCCTTGCCCAAGTTGTTTATTGCAACAACGAAGACCGGCCGACCATTTGCGTGCACCTGTCGCGAGGCCGGACCGACTAGGACGAGAGAACTCTTCTGGCGCGACACAAGGGCCGCCTTCCCATCCCGCACGAGCGCCTGTTGCTGTGGATTTGATGGCCGAAACTGAACCGTCTCGGCGTTGGTGACGCAGCCACCTAGTACAGCGCACAGCGCCACAATGCCCGATTTACGCATGACTTGCCCCCAGACCCGAGCGCGATACAAACATCAACCACTGCGCGAAATCAATAGTTCGAAGGTGCTATTAAGACGCTCAGTCGCAAGCTGCATTCGGGCAATCCCGGGGTTTGCCAAAGTCGCATTGCCATATCGATGCAACTCAGGAAGAGATCGGATGTCAACTTCAGGGGAAGACTATGTTGAAAAATGTTGCGCTGCTTTCGTTTGTTCTCCTTTGCTCAATTTCCATTGCTCATGCCCGAGGTGGACACGGAGGCGGCGGGCGCGTCTCCTATGGTGGTGGCTATCATACATCGAGCCATGGGGGACACTATTCAGGGGGTCTCGGGTCGTCTCATAGAGGCGGCAGCTATCGTAACGTGAACACTGGCAACCGCTACGGCACGCACCAGTAAGAACACATTGGTGCTCAAAGAAAGACGGAACAAGCGCGGGGCGACCCGCGCGTGTCGTTAGTCGGAGACTTGTTCATGCAGACTTGGATCTTTCAAGACAATCCAGACGAGTACGATATTGAAGCCTATCTAGCATCACGACCTGCGCAAGTCATTTGGCTGGTCACCCGCTACGCAGCCGAGATTGCTGTTGGGGACCGCGTCTTCTTATGGCGCAACCAAGGTTCGCAGAATGCCATACCGGGCATTATCGCTGAGGCGATTGTCACATCCTCTCTAGAACTGCGAGAGGAAGACCCTGAAGGCGTGCAGTTCTGGCGAGAACAAGGTCCCCGCGCAAACGCCCCTCAGGTGCGCGCAGCCATGCGGCTGGTGAAAGTTGCCACTAAGAGGGAAGTCTTAAGGCGCGATTGGTGCCTGGAAGATCCTGTGCTTCGAGACCTTCCGAACCTGAAGATGCAGGCCGGTACGAATTATCGTATTACACCGGAGCAGGCTGCTCGATTAGACGCATTGTGGACCAGAACCGGGCGCGATTGGACTCGTAATGAGTCGCTTGCTGGCCTCTGGGCATATGCGCGAACATTTAGTCAGCCCGTATCGCGCCTTGCGGGCTCCCCAGTGGCTACGGTCGCCTTGACAATCGGTCGGGCAGTCAGCGGTGTTTATGCGAAGGTGATGAACTTTCGGTCGCTTGATCCCCGTGGAGCGGGCGAAGGAATGTCCGGTGCCGGCGAAGCCGACAGGACGGTATGGGACGAGTTCTATGATGCCGCCACGAAGTCAATCCGAACGGCCGAGTTGGAGAGCGAATTCGTCCGGGTATGGGGCACTATTCAAAACGAGGGGCACCGGCCGGCAGACGCAAGTGCGAGGGCGAGCATCACTGCGGACGAGGCGGACAGACTTGAGGAGCTGACGCTTGATCAGCTTCTCGCGAAGTATGAAGCCCAGAACTTGGTTGAACCGCGACGGCCCGCCACTCGCGTTCTCAGCTCCCGCACGTATGAACGCAATCCACTCGTTATTGCCATCGCCAGATTGCGTGCGTCTCACCGTTGCGAGATCGCGAATTGCTCGCATCCGACTTTCGAGACAGCTGAGCGAGTAAATTACACCGAGGTTCACCACGTCGTTCCATTGGCGGATGGTGGCCCAGACACTATCGACAACGTGGCTGTAACGAACCATCGCTGAAGCTACGAGGCAAGCGGCGAGTTACTCTATCCAACACCGGATCCGTGTCGTACTTGTCGCACGCCGCTAGCGTCCTATTGATCTTGGCGTCTTCCTTGGCGGAAAGGACTTGGTAGACGGCAAAACCGAGGAGACCAGCCGTAAGGCCACAATAAACGACGTTTGCCATCGCACCTATTGCCGTCCACGCCGTACCGTCCAATCCCCAAAAGGTAAGCTGACTGCCGGATGGCGATTGCGAATATATTATAGGCAGCGCCACGAAAATCCACAGCGCCAGCCCCACTAGACCGGCAATTGCGATTTTCTCATCCGAAAGTTTCATCCTGAGTCTTCGCTTCCGTCGTCAAAGTTGATGCCATCGCTCGCACCTATCTTGCCACTCCGCGAACGAATGCTCCAAACAATTGCATCATTTGTTGCTGGTTCACCTGATTGATGCGGTCCTGATTGGCTTTCTGTAGTTCGGTCTCGTACCCTCGTTGCGCTCCCGCATGCCCGAGTTCACCGGCGCGATGTAGCAACGCCAATTTTGTCTGCGCCGGATCGGGTGTTGGGAGCATTCCTTTATCGATCAAATCGACAAGGCTCACCATTGAGTCGGCATCGTCCAGTGCGCTGCCTCGTTTGAACAAGGAGATAGCCGTTGCGGCATCCTTGCGCTCCCACAGGTACATCCCACCAAGATTGTCGAAGGCCGCCGGGTAACTTGCTTGAACTAACCGGGAGAATATCTCGAAGGCTTGCCTCTTGTCTTTAAACTGAGCGGCGCGACCGAGCTGGTATTGATAGCGAAGCTCCGAAGGGAACGTCGCAACCGCCCGCGCGCAAGCGCCGTAAGCCTGATCGGCTTGGTGCTTCAAGAGATCGAACGAAACACCTTCTGCCGTCCTTCTGCGGTCGGTTGGGTTTGCTGCAAGCCGGTCGCATTCATTTCCGCTCTGCTGCTGTTCTCGCACGGCTTCGGCCGCAGCCTCGCGCGCTTGGCGCTCACGTTCAGCGGCTTCTCGCGCCTGTTGAGCCTCGCGTTCCGCGCGCTCGCGCGCCTCTTTTTCTCGCTGTTCCTGCTCCAGCTTTTTCCGCGTCGCAATGGCTTCCTGCTGTTGACGCCATTCGGAGATGATGTCCCGCGTAATGACCTTGAACTCATCACCGGATCGGGGGTGAAAGCCCGGACCATCATAAAACTCGTAGTCTCCATTCTCCCCGCGCCAGTACCAAACCTTTGCTGCTCCTGTCGTCGGATCGAAGAAGCCGAATTTCTCAGGATCATTGACGCGCACAGGGACGCGCCGAACGACTTTTGCGGACTGAGTCTTCCATGCTTCAACGACCTGACGTGTGATCGGGCTCAGTTCTTCTCCGGTTTTAGGATGAAAGCCCATCAGATCGAACAATTCGATCTGGTCGCTGCCGGTCTTCGAGTACCAAACGACCGGCTCACCAGTAGTTGGATCAAAGAACGTTGGATCGTTCGATGTGATCTGCTTTGGCCGATGGCCGTTTCTGTATTCCGTGATCTTTTCGGCAATCTGCGGTGTGAGAGGGCGACATTCGCGCCCGGTCTCTGGATCGATCCCAACGCGGTTCAGTGTTTTGATGCTGGTGCGAGTCATCACGTAGCATTTCTCGGCTACCCCGTTCTTCCGAAAGTTCGCATCGATACGTCCAAGCAGCAGCGAGTGTCCGATCACAAGCACGAGGAAACCCGTGTACCCCACCCTCCGCTTTTTCTTAGAGAGCGAGAAGCTGTAGCCCGCAAGGACCACGATAGCCGCAAAGCTAGCCCAGAGAATTGCCCGAGTCGTTCCGGCGTTTAAATCATACGCATCGGCAAGTTCCTCGGCATAGCTGCGCGCGACGAGGTAGTAGACCAGCTCATTGCAGACCCAAAAAACCAGACCGCCGACGAGAATACAGACGAGCGCAATGACGGCGATTTGTGCCGCTATATTGAGCCGCCCCAGCGTTTGCGTGACGACACCGCGCGCTTTTTCGATTGCTTTCACTTGACAGCCCCCGCACCGTATTTCTACGGGTGCAAATTCATGTTCAACCCAAGATTACGATAGGAGCCAAGCCACTGGATTGTCAAAATCCCGCTGATTTGTCTTCCTAAGATGAAAGGCTAATCTCTCGGAAAACGACGGGCCGAGACGAGAGAGCTTCGTTAATCTAACGGTCGAAGGGCTGCCATCCGGTTTAGTCCGGTCTCGCCCTCAGCCGCGTCCACGGAACGTCGCCTGCTCGAATTCTCATCCATGTTCGCGCACATCGGGATTACGCGGGCGCTGACCGAGCCAACGCAACGTTGGTCGTCCAGGCGCAAATGTGTGAGGACCGAAAAATTTATCAGGCGACGGGGCCCAAACGGATTGGGACACAAATGAGGACACGACGGCTAGACCTCATTGATTTATATGATTTTTTGTGACCGTCATCTCCCTGCGCAGTGGTTTGACGGCTTATGCCGCGCTCTCCTGGGAGCCGAATTCCTTCTGGCCTCCCTCGCCCTCGTGGAAGTCAGGGACACCGCGCCGGTTGACGCCAATGCCGCATCCGCAAGAGCTTGACCGTAGCAACGACGGCCAGGACCACACGGTTTTGCCGTACGCGCGGCTCGCCTGCGCCGCAGGGTTCGACGGCGTTGTGCACTTTGCCATCGACATGCTGGCGCGACGAACCTGACAGCGCCGTCCGTCTGCGCGAAGCTTAAGGGCTCACGGAGAGCAATCCGCCCTGCCCTTGGCCTCTCGCGCCCGACGCTGCCGCGTCCACCGCAAGCCCGGCTCCGCGATCATCACGACACATGATCGCCCCTCTCGGATGAGCCGGGATGGCCGATACATACGTCATTTCCGAATTTCGGTAAAGCGGAATATTTTCGCGCGAGGGGATTGACAGGCAGGCGACACATGAGACGGCCGGGAGAGCCGAAACTGGAAACAACAAAGGGGCGGTGCAAAGCACCGCCCCTTCTTCGCGCGTTCCAGAAGCTTGCCGCAGATTTGACCGATGACGTGCCGATCGCACCCGCGGCCTATGGCGAAAACGATCGCTTAATATGGCTGGGAATAGTAGCGCGGACCGTAATAAGGACCGCCGCCGTAATAGCCCGGGCCGCCGTAGTAAGGACCCGGGCCATAATAATAGCGGTTCTCATAGTATTCGCGGCGCTGGCTCTCGGCGATTGCTCCTCCGATCAGGCCTGCCGCCGCGCCCATGAAGGCGAGGCCCGCTGCGTTCGGGCCGCGCCGGTAATAGCGATGACGGCGAGCGGCGCTGAAATCGGTGGCGCCCGATACGGCCTGGCCAGCGACGTCTGCCCTGGCGGGCGGTGCCCCGGCCGAAGCGGCCACGGATGGCGAGGCGGAGACTGCGATCAGGGCGAGACTTGCGAACGCGGCGACGAGCGTACTGCGGCCGGCTGCGGGAATCATGGGTCCAATGCTCATTTTGACCTTCCTCTGTTCTCGCCCAAAGAGCCATAAGCAACGACACGTAACGCGCAAACCACTGAGATGGTTTCCTGATCGCGGCGATCTGCCACGCTTTGAACGATTGTAAACCGAACGACTACGTCCAGCTTGAACCATCAAACCTGAGCGGATAATGAACAGCCGCGCCGTTTTTCGGTCGCCGTAAGCGTTTGACGTGAACCAACGCATCAACCGACGCCGTCGGAATCGATGCCATTTAAGGGTTCAACGTGATCGACGCGTCCTTTTCCTCGAAAGAAATCAGATGATTGCGGTTCGCAAACTGCCGGCGCGCTATGCGCCGATCGTAATGCCCTTTGTGCTGTCCGTCCTCATGACCGCGGTGGTGTCGGTCATTTCGACGCTGCGGAGCCTCGGCGCAACGCCGGCGTTCCTGGCAACCTGGCCCGGCGCCTGGGCGCTGTCATGGCTCGTCGCGTTTCCGACGCTGCTCGTGGTGCTGCCACTGGTCCGCCGGATCGTAGCCTGCCTCGTCGCCTCGCCACCTCGACAAGGCCAATAGACTACGACAGCGCCCCCAAAACCCCGCGCGTCGCCTTGTCGATTTCCTCGACATAGCGGCGGCGGGCAAAGGTCTCGGTGAGGAAGCCGACCACCTTGCGGCTGTCGGTGGAATCAACCACCGCCAGCATCTCGGCTTCCGCCTCGTCGAACACCGCCATCGCCGACTTCACGTTCATTTCCGGGATCAGCACGATATCAGTCAGGCGCGCCAGCTCGACCACCTGGATGTCGTCGGCGATGGTGTCGAGGTCGTTGGAGAACAGGTCGGGCAGCATGACGAGGCCGACATATTCGTCGGCATTGTTGACGACGACGATTCCGGGCCGTGACCCCAGCGCGAATTCGCGGCGCACGGCCGCGATCGTCGTGGTCGACGGAACCTTGCCGACGTCTGAACGCATCAAGCGCTCGACGGTGAGGTTGCGCAGCCAGCCGACGTCGTTGGCGCTGCGGATGGTCTCGCCACGCAGATGCAGGCGCCAGGTCGAGAAGGAATGGCCGAACATGAAGCGGACGCAGATTGAGGTGACGATGCAGCCGGCCAGCACCACGGCGGTGACGTCGACATTGCGGGTCATCTCCAGCACCAGGAACGACATCGTCAAGGGACCGCCGACGATGGCGACGCCGAGCGTCGCCATGCCGGTCAGCATCGCGACCAGCGGATCGATCACGAAGTTCGGGCTGATCAAGAGGAGCACCGCGGCAAAGAACTTGCCGATCAGGCTGCCGACGAACAGCGAGGCGAAGAACAGGCCGCCCCGGAAGCCCGAGGCGAGCGAGATCAGGCAGGCTGTCACCTTCAGGGCGATGATCAGTGCGATCAGGCCGATCGTCATGTCATGAAAGAGATCGAGCACCATGGCGCCGTGGCCGGCTGCGAGCACCTGCGGCGTGACAATCGCGAAGCCGCCGACGATGAGGCCGCCGATCACCGGACGCAGCCAGACCGGCATCCAGGCGAACAGGCGCTCGAACGTCGGCGAGGAGCGCATCACGGCGATGCCGACGCCGCTGGTGACGAGCGCAAGTCCGATCAGGGCGAGGTACTGCTCGACGCCGACGGCGCTGACCTTCGGTATTTCCAGCGAGTACGGCGCGCCGCCGAGCCATTGCGCGGTCAGGGCGCCGGCGAGCGAGGCCGCCAGGATCGGAGCAGCGCTACCGACCGAATAGACGCCGACGATGAGCTCGCAGGCGTAGAAGGCGCCGGTGATCGGCGCGCCGAACGCCGCCGCGATTGCAGCGGCAGCGCCGCAACCGACCATCAGGCGCAGATCGTTGCGGCGGAGATTGAAGAACTTGCCGAGCAGCGAGGCGATGCCGGAGCCGATCTGGGTATAGCCGGCTTCGAGGCCGACCGAGGCGCCGCAGCCGTTGGAGATCAGGGTCTGGCTCGACACCACCAAGCTGTCCCGCATCGACAGATTACCGCCGCGCAGTGCGTTTGCCTCGATCGGGTCGACCGCATTCGAGATCTTCATGCGCCGCCGCGACCATTCCATGATGCCGAGCGCGAGCCCGCCGAGTGCAGGCGCGATCAGCGCCGCCCAGGGACTGACGCTCGCATTGGACGAGAGGCGGACATCGACAGGGATGCCGTAGATCACGACGTGCGCGATCTGGGCGATCTCGGCCATCAGCGTCACGATCGCGCCCGCGAGCGTGCCGATCACCAGCGCGAGCGGGATCAGGTAGAACTCGTTGCTGCGCAGCAGGGCACGCAGCCGAACCATGGTACGGTTCGTCCCCTTGCGATCGACGAGATGTCTGATCCGCACGAACACTTTCTGCCCGCCCTACCCTTCCGACAGGCCGTAGCCTGCCATGCGCTGGCGGACCCGTTCGATCTCGGCGCTCGGCAGCAGCGGCGGTTGTCCGATCTGGAGACAGCCGTGATATTGCCGCGCCAGTGTCTCGACCTCGACGGCGAGCCACATCGCCTTGTCCAGCGTCTTGCCGATCGCGATCATTCCGTGATGGTCGAGCAGGCAGGCAAGCCGGCCCTCCAGCGCCCGCACCGCATGTTCGGACAGCTCCACGGTGCCGAAAGTGGCATAGGGCGCGCAGCGGATGCTGTCGCCACCGGCGGCCGCGATCATGTAGTGCACCGGCGGGATCTCCATGCCCATGATCGCCAGGATGGTGCAATAGGTCGGATGGGCGTGCACGACGGCGTTGACGTCGGGCCGGGACTTCAGGATGTCGCGATGGAAGCGCCACTCGCTGGACGGCTTTTGACCGGGGGCATGCGAGCCGTCCATCGCCATGAACACAATCTGGTCCGGCGTCATAGCGTCATAGGGCACGCTGGTCGGGGTGACCAGAAGCCCATCCACATGCCGGATGCTGATATTACCCGAGGTGCCCTGGTTGATACCGAGCGCATTCATGCGGCGGCAGGCGTCGATGATGGCCTGTCTCTTGGCGAGCTCGTCCGCTGTCATCGACATCTCGATTTCTTCTCGGCTTCTTGGCGGTTTGTCGGCGCTGGGCGTTTGCTAGACCGGAAGTACGTCAAAGCAATAAGGCAGCGCAAGAGAAAGCGACCCGGACCGGCCCATGTCTTGCCGGCACGGCCGCAACGTCTGGAAATACATCGCAAAATCAAAGAATTACCAGATTGTCGCAGCCTCGCCGAACGCCCGGCTGGGCTGCCGCAATCCCGTTGTCGCGAATGGAGCCGAGCGGCCTGCGAGCAGCATGCCGAGCATGCGCGAGCGCACGGCATCTCCGGTGCGCTCGAGGATGCTGGGTATCAGATGAGCGGAGGCGAAGCACAGCAGCAGAAGGAGGCCCGAGAGCACGACCACGATGATGATCGCGAGCTTCGCAGCATCACGAAGGCGGACAGGGAGATGTCAATCGCTGCCGTCTCTTCCGGCCTGGCTTCTTCAAGTGCAGCGCCATAACAAAAGTTAACCCGCGTGCTTTATAAAACGATCGGGCAGCTCGATCGGACAGCAACCATTCTGCACGATTGCCGTTTCACTCAGCATCGACACACGAATAGAAGCAGCCGCGACAATTGCACGAGCACCGTTCCACAATTGACCCGCACGATCCCGTTGCCTGCAGTCACTGGGCGCTTCGATTAGGGACAAACGTCAGAGAGCTCAAGGCTGCCATTCATCAATTCGGTAGCGCTGCGGATGCAGTGGCCTATGGTCTTCAGCAATGGAGGCACAGCGCATCGCGTGGCCAGTGGCAGGCCCGCAGCGGCGCGCCGCAGGTCGGTATTCTCTCCGATTCCATGGTCGCACGCGGCGAACAACTCGCCTCGGTCGCCTTGATCTGCGTCAACGCCGTCGGGCTCGTCGCGGGCGCGGTGCCACGGATCCTTCCGGCAGCGCCCGAAGCAGACATCGATGCTTACCTCGACGGCCTCGACGGCATTTTCATCGGCGGCGGACAAACCAACGTCCATCCCTCCCGGTATGGGCAAATGGCCGACGAGGCGCGCGACGGTCCGTTCGATGAATTCCGCGACGAGATTGCGCTTCGCCTGATCCCGCGTGCATTGGCGCGGGGCATCCCCGCTCTTTTCATCTGCCGCGGAATGCAGGAGCTGAACGTTGCTCTCGGCGGCACGCTGGCGAAGGAGCCGGACGATATGCCCGAGGACCAGCGTCATGGCACGCCCGAGGCGGACAATGAGGATGCGCGCTATCGGTTGCGGCAGAAGGTGACGCTGCGCAAGGGTGGCGTCCTGCAGCAGATCTGTAGCGCAGAGGCCATTACGGTAAATTCGCTGCATAGTTTCTTGATCGCCGATCTGGCCCCGGGCCTCGTCGCGGAAGCGGTGGCCGAGGACGGCTCGATCGAGGCCATCAGCGTCAAGGGCGCGAGCGCGTTTGCGCTCGGCACCCTCTTTCATCCGGACTATTGGGCCAGCACGGATCATGCCTCGGCCCGCATCCTCTCGGCGTTTGGAGACGCGGTTCGCAAGCATGCCAAGCCGCAAGGGGCAGCGTAGGCCATGCACCGTTACCGCTTCGGCATCGAGGAAGAGTATTTTCTGGTCAATCGGCAATCGGCGGCGCCTAGATCCGAGCTGCCCAAGCCCTATCTGGCGGCGGCCCAGAAGCGCCTCGGCGAACGGCTGACCACCGAAATCCTGCAATCGCAGATCGAGGTGGCGACGCCGCCGCTGGCGTCTTCGGCCGATGCGATCGCCGAGCTCACGCGCTACCGCTCGGTTCTCGCCGAGGTTGGCAAGGACCACGGGGTCGGCATCATTGCCGCGGGAACGCATCCACTGGCTCAACCGCAGCAGCAGCGCATGACGCGCAAGCGCCGCTACAGCAAGGTCATCAACGATCTCGGGATGGTCGGCCTCGGCAATCCTATCAGCGGGCTGCACGTTCACGTCGAGGTGCCTGAGCCGGACCAACGCGTCGAGATCATGCACCGCCTGGTGCCGTTCCTGCCGCTGCTGCTGGCGCTCTCGACCTCGTCGCCGTTCTGGTGCGGCTATCCAACGGGACTGCTCGGCTACCGCAATGCCGCAAACGACGCCCTGCCCCGGACCGGTTTCCCCGAGATGTTTCGCAACCTCGCCGAATACGAGACCTATGTGAAGACATTGGTCGACGCCGGCATCGTCCCCAATGCCACCTATGTCTGGTGGGCGCTACGGCCGTCGCTTCAGCATCCAACCCTGGAGCTGCGCATCACCGACTGTTGCACGGCAATTGCAGATTCGGTAGCAATCGCAGCCCTGTTTCGCGCGCTGGTCCGGCATGTCGTGCACCATCCCGATCTCAATGCCACCTATTCGCCCGTGCACCGCGCGCTGATCGAGGAAAACCGCTGGCGAGCCCAGCGCTATGGAACCGACGGCACGTATATCGATCTGGCGTCCTTTGAGCCGATCTCGTTCAGGAGCTGGCTCGACGCGGTGATTGCCATGCTGGCGCCCGACATCGCGCATCTCGGCATCGAAGGCGATATCCAGCATTTGAAGATGATCCCGAAGCGCGGCACTTCGGCGCATCTTCAGCTCGAATATTTCCGTAGTTTGCGGAAATTCGGTCGCTCGCCGCGGGAGGCCATTGCCGACGTGACAAAATGGCTGCGGACTTCGACCGAGGCCGGCGACTTCACGGCGCGCGGCAGTGAGCCGAAGGGCACGCCGGTGCGGCAGCCTCTGGCGCATCTCGTCTGACACCCCCCGAGCGCGGCCGCATGGAACGACGTTTCGGCAGCCGACTTAGCTCAGCATGCCCGTAATGGACATCGGTGGAGACCAACTATGAGCGACAGCGGAGTTAGCATGCTGCTGGGTCACGCCTCGGCCCAGATGCTTTGGCTCTGGTTCATCGGCGCGTTCGTGCTCGGCGGCGTCCTCGTCTACGGAGTGATGAAGGCCGGCCGCCTGCGCCGCAGCGAGCGTGCGCGGCTCGATCGCGCGACCGAAGAGCGACAGCGCCAGGAAGACCCCTATAAGCGCCCGACCTGAGCGATCGCCACGAACCCCGGTTGCCAGTTTGGAACTTTCGTTCTCGAAAGGGTTTTGATCGCCTGAGGATTGAGGAAGGCGACGCCTTCCCGTGTCACCTCAAGAGGAGGACGTATGGCTAAACGAGCGAAGAAACGCACAACCAAGAAGACCGCGGCGCGGCGACCGCGTCAGGCGCCGAAGATGCTCAGCGACCTGTTCCTGGAGACGCTGAAGGACATCTATTTCGCCGAGAACAAGATCATCAAGACGCTGCCCAAAATGGCAAAGGCCGCAAACTCGAAGGAGCTTGCGGCGGCGTTCAACAAGCATCTGCGCGAGACCCAGGGCCAGGTCAAACGTCTCGACCAAGTCTTCAAAATGCTGGGCAAGCCGGCGCGCGGCAAGCCCTGCGAGGCCATCAACGGCATCGCGGACGAGGGCGCCGAAATCATGAAAGAGTTCAAGAACGCCCCCGCCCTCGATGCGGGCCTGCTCGCCTCGGCACAGGCGGTCGAACATTACGAAATCTCCCGCTACGGCACGCTGCGGACCTGGGCCGAGGAGCTCGGCATGCAGGATGCGGCAAGGCTGCTTCAGGAGACCTTGGACGAGGAAGAGGCGACCGACCACGCGCTGACCGAGCTCGCCACCTCCGTGATCAACCTCGAAGCGGAAGAGGAGTACCGCGCAGCGGCCTGACGCCGTGCGTGGCCGATAACGGAACGCCGCGGTGCGAGCCGCGGCGTTTTCCTTTTCTGGATCGCAGGATCCGCATGGCACGTCCGCGCCGGCGGGCTGGAATTCTGGGGAACCAGTCCCATATGCAGCCTTTCCCATCGCCGAGTCCGCATCATGCAACCCAAAAATCCCCTCGACTGGATGCTGTCCGAAGCCCTGGACTCGCTGACCCGCGCCGAACGGCTGCGCCAGCAGTTCGGCCGCCAGGAAGTTTGCTGGGAGCCACCGATCGACGTGCTCGAAACCGAGCAAGAGCTCCTGATCCTGATCGCGCTTCCCGGCGTCAATCCGAGCAATGTCGAGACGGCGATCCATGACGGCGTGCTCGTGATCTCCGGCCAGCGCACCCTTCCCCCGGAGCTTCGCAACGCCCGCATCCACCGGCTCGAGCTGCCGCAGGGCCGCTTCGAGCGGCGCATCGCGCTTCCGCTTGGCCGCTATGCCATCAGCCGCTTCGTGATGGACGGCTGCGTCGCGCTGCGCCTCGCCAAATCCTGAGATTGATCATGGCTCCCGAACAGATGAATACCCAGCAAAACGGTTCCGACGTGAAGATTCCCGAGGACGCATTGATCATCATCCCCGTGCGCGAGATGGTGCTGTTTCCCGGTGCCATCGCGCCGATTTCGATCGGCCGCGCAAAGTCCATCGCCGCCGCGCAGCAGGCGCTGCGCGAGCAGCGGCCGGTCGGCATCGTCCTGCAACGCAGCCCCGAGATCGACGAGCCCGGCCCGGACGACCTCTACCGGGTCGCGACCATCGCCAATATCGTGCGCTACATCACCGCGCCCGACGGCAGCCACCACATCGTCTGCCAGGGCGTGCAGCGCGCCCGCATCCTCGACTTCCTGCCGGGCACACCTTTCCTGGCTGCGCGCATCCAGCAGATCCCCGAGCCGACCACGACCTCGCCTGAGATCGAGGCGCGCGCGCTCAACCTGCAGCGCCAGGCCATCGAGGCGATCGAGCTGCTGCCGCAGGCCCCGCCCGAGCTGGCCGCGATGTTCCAGGGCACCAGCGCGCCCGGCGCGCTGGCGGACCTCGCGACCTCGTTCATGGACATCAAGCCGCAGGACAAGCAGGAGGTGCTGGAGACCATTGACCTCGCCTTGCGGGTCGAGAAGGTGTCGAAGCACCTCGCCGAGCGGCTGGAGGTGCTGCGCATCAGCAACGAGATCGGCCAGAAGACCCGGGCCAGCTTCGACGAGCGGCAGCGCGAGGCGATCCTGCGCGAGCAGATGGCGACCATCCAGCGCCAGCTCGGCGAAGGCGACGGCAAGCAGGCTGAGGTCGCCGAGCTGACGGCTGCCATCGCCAAGGCTAACATGCCGCCCGAGGCGGACGCGCACGCCAAGAAGGAGCTGCGCCGCTACGAGCGCATGCCGGAGGCCGCCGGCGAAGCCGGCATGGTCCGCACCTATCTCGACTGGCTGATCGAGCTGCCCTGGGCCCTGCCCGCGGAGAAGCCGATCGACATCAAGGAGGCGCGCCGCATCCTCGATGCCGATCATTTCGGCCTGGAGAAGATCAAGAGCCGGATCATCGAATATCTGGCGGTGCGCAAGCTCGCCCCGCAGGGCAAGGCCCCGATCCTGTGCTTCGTCGGCCCGCCCGGCGTCGGCAAGACCTCGCTCGGCCAATCCATCGCACGCGCGATGGATCGCCCCTTCGTGCGCGTCAGCTTAGGCGGCGTGCATGACGAGGCGGAGATCCGCGGCCACCGGCGCACCTATATCGGCGCGCTGCCCGGCAACATCATCCAGGGCATCAAGAAGGCGGGCGCCCGCAACTGCGTGATGATGCTCGACGAGATCGACAAGATGGGCCGCGGTGTGCAGGGCGATCCTTCCGCCGCCATGCTGGAGGTGCTCGACCCCGAGCAGAACGGGACGTTCCGGGACAATTACCTGGGCGTGCCCTTCGACCTGTCGCGCGTGGTGTTCATCGCGACCGCCAACATGCTGGATCAGATCCCGGGTCCGCTCCTGGACCGCATGGAGTTGATCAGCCTCGCCGGCTACACCGAGGACGAGAAGCTGGAGATCGCGCGGCGCTACCTGGTGCGGCGACAGCTGGAGGCCAACGGCCTCTCGGCCGAACAGGCCGAGATCGAGCCGGAGGCGCTGAAGCTGATCGTCAAGGGCTACACCCGCGAGGCCGGCGTGCGTAACCTCGAGCGCGAGATCGGCAAGGTGTTCCGGCATGCCGCGGTGCAGGTCGCCGAGGGCACGGCCGCAAAGGTCGTGGTGGGCCCGAAGGACATCGCCATCGTACTCGGCCAGCCGCGCTTCGAAGGCGAGATCGCGCTGCGCACCAGCGTTCCGGGCGTCGCCACCGGCCTTGCGTGGACGCCGGTCGGCGGCGACATCCTGTTCATCGAGGCGACGCGCGTGCCCGGCAAGGGCGGCCTGATCCTGACCGGTCAGCTCGGCGACGTCATGCGCGAGAGCGTGCAGGCTGCGCTGACGCTGGTGAAGAGCAAAGCCACCCAGCTCGGCATCGATCCGCAGCTGTTCGAGAAGAGCGACATCCATGTTCACGTTCCCGCGGGCGCGACCCCGAAGGACGGACCGAGCGCGGGCGTTGCGATGTTCACGGCGCTAACGTCCCTGCTCACCAATCGCACGGTGCGCAGCGACACCGCGATGACCGGCGAGATCTCGCTGCGCGGCCTGGTGCTGCCTGTCGGCGGCATCAAGGAGAAGGTGGTGGCCGCCGCCGCTGCCGGATTGAAGCGGGTGATGCTACCGGCGCGCAACAAACGGGACTACGACGAGATCCCAAAGAGCGCGCGGGACAACCTCGAATTCATCTGGCTGGAGCGCGTGGACGAAGCCATCGCCGCGGCGCTCGAGCCGGCTGACGCCAAGGTCGAAGCTGCGGAGTAACGGTGATGAGCGGATTGCTGGAAAGAGCGAAGCGATCGCGGAAAACGCAGCGGCTGCGCCAGCTGCTCGATCGCGCCATCGACCGGGTGCGCGATGCGCTGGTGGCGCCAGGACCGCGGCTTGAGCCAGTCCCGGTACGGGTGAAGCACCGCAAGGGTTGAGCCCTCCGTCTCAAGCCCTCGCGGCAGCCCCAAATAAAAGGCCCCCTCCGATCGAGGGGGCCTTTGCGTTGTCAGGCCACGGCGTCCTTGGCAGCCTTGACCGGGCGGGCGCGGACGATCTTCCGGGCCGGCTTGGCCTTGAACATCATCTCTTCACCCGTGAACGGGTTGGTACCCTTGCGCGCCTTGGTCGCGGGCTTCTTGATGACCACGAACTTGGCGAAGCCCGGCACCAGGAACAGGCCGTTCTTCTTGAGCTCCTTGTGACCGACGTCGGTCAGCGTCTCCATGACGCTCTTGACGTCACGCTTGGAAAGCTCGGTGGCGGTCGCAATCTTTTCGATCAGCTGCGATTTCGACATTTGGGTTGGCATCGTGTCTCCTCTGATTCGTTGCCGGTTGCATATTAGACCAACCGGCGAAGGCCTATAGCCTTCTGCACAGTTTTGTCGCGGTTTTTACGGGCTTTTTTGGCCCTCTGTGACAAAAAACCCTGCATTTTAGCTGCTTCCGGAGCGAAAGGAGCCTCAGGCAGCGCTTTTTGCCTTGTTTCAAAGGCCCGCAAGCCACCTTGCTAAAGCTGATTCGATGCTTTCGACAAGCGACGACCGGCCTCTTTGCCGGAGGCCGGTCGCGATTCACCCTGAAATATAAGGGCTAGACGCGCTCGATGATGACGGCGGGCGCCATGCCGCCGGCGGCGCACATGGTGACGAGACCGCGCTTCAGGTCGCGCCGTTCGAGCTCGTCGAGTACGGTGCCGATCAGGATCGAGCCCGTCGCGCCGATGGGATGGCCGAGCGCGATCGAGCCGCCATTGACGTTGACCTTGGCGCAATCGAGCCTGAGATCGCGGATGTATTTTTCCGCAACCACCGCAAAGGCCTCGTTGATCTCGAACAGGTCAATGTCATCAACGGTCAGCCCCGCCTTCGCCAGCACCTTGCGCGTCGCCGGGACCGGCGCGTTCAGCATCAGGGTCGGCGAGTCCCCCATGTTGGCCATCGCCACGACGCGGGCGCGCGGTTTGAGGCCATGTGCCTTGGCGTAGGCCGGCGAGGCCAGCAGGATTGCGGCGGCGCCGTCGACGACGCCAGACGAGTTGCCGGCGTGGTGCACGAAGTCGATCTCGAGGTCGGGATACTTTTGCAGGATCAAGCCGCGATAGGTCGTGCCCTTATCGTCGAGCGCATAGTCGGCGACGGCGGAGAACGCGGGCTTCAGGCTGCTCAGCCCCTCCATCGTGGTCTGCGGGCGCGGATATTCTTCATGGTCGAGCGCAAGGCTGCCGTCCTCGCGGTGGACGGGCACGAGGCTCTTCTTGAAGTGGCCGTTCGCGATCGCATGCGCTGCCCGTTTCTGGCTCTCCAGCCCGAGCGCGTCGACGTCCTGCCGCGTGATACCCTCCAGCGTCGCGATGGCATCGGCGCAGACGCCCTGGTGCGACTGCGGGTGCCGCGCGCGCAGGCGAAGATTGCCGCTGTCCATCATCATCGGACCAGAGCCGCGCCGCCCCTCCATCGACATCATCTCGCAGCCGCCGGCGATGACGAGGTCTTCGGCGCCCGCCATGATCGAACTGGCGGCCATGTTGACGCTGGTGATGCCGGAGCCGCAGAAGCGGTCGAGCGTCACCGCGCTCGCGCGCACGTCATAGCCGGCATCCAGCGCCGACATCCGCCCGAGATCGCCGCCTTGCGTCGCGACCTGCGCGCTGCAGCCCCAGACGATGTCGTCGACATCGGCGGTATCGATGCCGGTGCGGTCGGCAAGCGCGCGCAGCACGGTTGCACCCAGTTGCTGCGGATGAATGCCCGAGAGTGCTCCCTTGCCGGCCTTGCCGACGCCCCGCGGGGTGCGGCAGGCATCGATGATGAGCGCGTCAACCATTGGCGTTGTCCTCTTGTTTATGGGTGTTGAGAGGCGTTGTGAATTAGGGCGACAGGTGAGTCAATGCGTGGCGTGTGCACCCCTCACCCGGATTTTCCGCTACGCGTAAAATCGGGCTAGGGGCATGCGATCTGAGCGATCGGGCGCGAAAGCCTCAGCGACGTCATGGATCTACACGGGAAGAAGGCGCTCACACACCCGCCGCGTTGTTCGCGATCACGTTGCGGTAGAAGCTGGCGCTGAGCTTTGGGGTGCGGACCTGGGTGTCGAAATTGACGTGGTAGAGGCCGAAGCGCTTGTTCAGCCCGTACACCCATTCGAAATTATCCATCAGGCTCCAGAGGAAGTAGCCGCGCACCGGCACACCCTCAGTGGTGGCGCGCTGGAGCTGGGCGAGATAGTTGCGCAGATACATGATGCGATCGGTGTCGTAGATCTTGCCGTCGGCCGTGATGACGTCATCGCTGGAGGTGCCGTTCTCGCTGATATAGATCGCGTCGGTCTTCCAGATCTTCGCAGCCAGCTTCGGGACCCAGTAGATCGTCTCGGGACCGACGCGCAACCAGTCCGAGTTCATGTGCGGGAACGATTTCGGGATCGGCAGCGGCATGAAGCCGGCACCCTGGTCGGAAGCCACCACATAGTGCTGCGGCGCGTAGATGTTGAGGCCGAGGAAATCGACCGGCGAGGAGATGATCTTCAGCTCCGCATCGGTATATTTCGGCGCGTTGGGCCCGGCGAATTTCAGGAAGGCGTCGGTATACTTGCCCGTCATGATGACGTTGAGATAGCCGGCATTCATCTCGCGCAGCGCGATTCCCGCGGCGCGGACGTTCTCCGGCGTGTCGATCGCGGGCGCACAGGCGTCGATGTTCTCGGCCGGCCCTACGCGGGTGCCGCGGCGGCCATGGGCGCGCACCGCCTGCACGGCGAGCCCGTGCGCGAGCGCACTGTTGTGCCTGATCTGGTTGACCTCGGCCTGCGGCAGCGTCAAGCCCGGCGCGTCGATGCCGATGCCATAGCCAAAATAGACGAAGCGGCCGCTCTCGTTCAGCGTGAACACGTTCTTGACCCGGTCGGTCAGATGCTTGGCGACATAGGCCGCATAGTCGCCGAAGATCTTGCAAGTCTCGGTCGAGCGCCAGCCGCCAAAACGGTCCTGGAGCGATTGCGGCAGGTCCCAATGATACAGTGTCAGCCACGGCTCGATGCCGTTCTTGAGGAGCTCGTCGATCAGGCGGTTGTAGAAGTCGAGCCCCTTCAGATTGGGCTTGCCGTCGCCGTCCGGAAACACCCGCGGCCAGGCCACTGAGAAGCGATAGGCCTTGCAGCCGAGCTCCTTGATGAGCGCGACATCCTCCTTGTAGCGTTGATAATGCTCGTTGGCGCGGTCGCCATTGGTGCCGTCCTCAATCTTGCCGGGGATGCGGACAAACTTGTCCCAGATCGAGGCCCCTCGCCCATCCTCGTTGACCGCACCCTCGACCTGATAGGACGAGGTCGCCGTGCCCCAGAGGAAGCCTGCGGGGAAGCCGTTTCCGCTGCGCGGCGGCGATACCGGCTTGACCTCGAGGGCTTCAAGTGGACTCGCAACTCCGGCTGCGGACAATCCCGCCAGCTTGGCAAACTGGCGACGCGAGACGGGGTCCGACATTGATGCTGCTCCGCTTTCTTCATTTGGGCCCGGCACAATGAACAGTTCCGGGCCGTTTGAGAAGCGCATGCAGGAGGACCCAGATCCGGCAAGCGTTGGTGACGCAGCAGGCACGATGTCGTCCATTTTCCTGCGTCGGCTGAACACCTCTCGTGTTTTCAGGGCCGGCGATCTTAGGGCCGGGTTGTTCCGACTGAACCGACCACAACCTGCATCAGCCAGGCGATGCCGGCGTCTCTCATCGCTGCCTTGGTTGCGATGGCCCGGATCGTATCCGGTTTGCGGGCGAAAGGCAGCTCGACAAACACCAAGCCGAAGCGGCCGGCATAGTGCTCCACCAGTCGGCGCGGCAACGCTGCGATCAGATCAGACCCAGAAAGCTGGACAAGCGCCATCATGAAATTCGGGACCGTTAGGGCGATGCGGCGTTCGAGGCCACGCTTTGCCAACATCTCGTCGACGAAACCACGCGGTTCACCGCTGAGAGACACCAGCAGGTGCTGTGATTGCGAGAATGCAGCACGGGGTGGCGCTGTTGCCAAGGGATGTCCCCTGCGCATGGCCAGCACGAACTCCTCCTCATAGAGCCTGCGTGCCTCGAAACGCGATGATACCGCCGGCAGCGGCAGCATTGCGATATCGAGCTCGCGTGTTTCGAGCATGTCGAGACTTTGGTGCCAGGGCTCTCCGATCGCGCCGCCGCGCGGCGCAGGCATCAGATGGATCAGCCCGATGTCAATGTGAGGTGCCGCAGTCGCGATCGAACGCAAGAGCGGAACGGTTGTGGAGACCAGGACGGCGTCGGGGGCGCCAATCGTGAACCGACGGCTGCTTTTCACAGGGTCGAACGGCCCAGCCGACCCGATCAGGTGTTCGACACGCGCGATGATCTCGGCCACCGGCTCGCCAAGCTCCAACGCCCGCGCCGTTGGAACGACGCCCTTCGGTGTCCGCAGGAACAGCGGATCGTTCAGCAGAAGACGGAGCCGGCCAAGCGCATGGCTGACAGCCGACGGCGTCAGGCTCAGCCGAGCGGCTGCGCGCGCGACATGACGTTCTTCCAGAACGACGCGGAAGAGCACGAGCAGATTCAGATCAATCCTGGATAGATCAATTTTTTTCAGCATATTGCTGAAATCATATCGCTGGATTCATCAAGATCAAGGCCGCATGGATTGGGCTCGCTCGTCGTTCGATCAGGAGTCCTGAAATGACCAAGAGACCGCCCGGACTGAACAAGTCGCCAGGCTCGCCGGAGGCGATGTCGCGGCGCTCGATGATGGCCGCTACGGCTGCGCTTCCTCTGTCCGCTCAGCTTTCGGCCGATGCGGCCGCCGGGAACGACGTGATAGCCAGCCTCATCGAACGCGCCCGCGAGAAGAATGCCGCCTTCATGCGTGGCGACATGGATCGCTGGTTCCAGCTTGTCCGCATTGCGCCGGATTTCACGCTGATGCAGCCCTTCGGCGGTCCTGCAAGTCGCGGATTCGACGCCAGCCCCAAGCGCTTGGCTGACCTATCGCGATATTTCAGGGAAGGCGAAACCGAACTCGAGGTTTTGCAAACCTATGCATCGAGCGAGCTCGTCGTTCTCGTTATGGTCGAACACCAGCGGGCCGAGGTGGGCGGGTTGGCGGCTCAAGACTGGTCGCTGCGCGTTACTGAAGTCTACCGCAAGGATGGCACGGATTGGCAACTCGTGCACCGTCATGCGGATCCGCTGGTCCGAAGCATCACCTTGCAACAAGCGGCGATACTCGCCCGGGGTTGGAGGGAGGAAAAATGATCTCCCTCGCCTCGCTGGAGCAGCCAACTGACTCAGAACGTCGCCGTATTCCGCGTGAAACGTCCCCCTGCTGGTTGGCGCGCGCGGGGGGATTCTGCGTCGCCATTCCTGAAGTTTGCAGGGCGTTAGGTGGCAAGGCTTCGACGAGCGGTTTCGTCGCGATGGCGCACGCGCTCAGCGCGAGCGCTTCGGCAACTTCGGCAGCTTGTCGGGATTGAACTCCGGCATCTGCCCGGCTCGTTCAGGTGCCGGTGGCTGCTGTTCGGTCAGGATGAGCGTGCCTTGGAGGATCATTCCCGGGACTTGTATCGCTGTCGCCGTGTAACTCGCGATCTTGCCGGGGCAGCTTCCTTCGATGTGCAGCGTGAGCTCATCGTCGTTGCCGAACACCGTTGCGCGGCCGTCGGTATGGCGCTTGGTCGATACCGTGGCGGTGAAGCGATCGCCATCGACGTGACAGGAGCCATGATACGTCATCAGGCTGTCGCGGCCCCAGATTTGTCCGTCTGCGACATGGACGATCCCGGTGCCCTGGTCGAGCGGCGTCTTGTACCAAGCCGCGTAGGTGCCGTCCTTCAGCATGGGAGCCATCTCCGCCTGGTACTCCTGAGCGGATAGTCCGCAGCATTAGTGCTAAGAAAGCGTTAATCGCGCGGCCCGTGCCAATCCGGTTGGTCCCTCCGCAGCTCGGCCTCGAGCTCCTCGATGATGCTGTGAAGCAGACATGCGGCGAGCGGATCTGTCACTTCCCGCTCCAGGCGCCGATAGCGTGCGATCTTGAATTCCTGCTCTCGCAACTGGTGCTCTGTCATCAGCCGGGCCCTCCGACGAACCGACGCAGAACCGGCCGGAGAGTTTCGTTAAAATTTTCCGATCATTCGCGATGGTTTCTGCTTGGTTAAAGATCAATTCGGCGGCGAGGAATACAGGGTACCGATCTTGTGCCGTCCGGTCGAAAGCCGGCGGCCGCTCTCGATTTCCAATCAAGCCGTGTCGCTTGGGAAAAGCGGACATGGGAACCCCGACGCGCCGCCCGCTACGCACGAACAGGCGACATCAGAAGTTGCGAGTTCATTAGGAGAGTCAATTCGAGCGGCGCCTCGAGCTCGCCCGTCCCTTCGGCCTCGTTCCTCGCTACTTCTTTTTCACCGTCCCGAAATCCGGCTGCCAAGCGGCTTCCTTGCGGTTCGGCGCCGCAGCGATCACCTTGGCCTTTTCCTTCTTCGGCTTCTTGGCTTCGCGATTGCCGCGTTGCTGGCCTTTCGCCATGTCGCTCTCCTTTAGTGGTTTGAGTTCGTCGAGTTCGTTCGACTGCAGCACCCGTCCGCGCGGAGTGCAGACCCTGACGTCCATGTAGCCTTCGCGCAGCAGCCTTCGCGCAAGCCGCAGCGCGACCGTTGCACTGCCGCGGCCGAGATTGGAGCTGCCGTATTCGTTGGTTCCGCTGACCAGATATGGCACGCGGGTTGTCCTAGCCATTGAGGACGGCGGCTCCGCATACGAGAAGCAGTAAAAACAACGGAACGATCACCGGCGGCACGATCCATTCCGAGATGCGAACACGCGACATCGAATGCTCCTGCGAGGCCTTCGGCGGGAGCACACGTGACCCTCAGTCACCGGTCGAAGCCGTTGAGATGTGCGGTGATGGTGGCGAGGCTACGCCCGCGTCGAGCCAATAGCGAGCGTTAAATGCCGCGCGCGCGACGGCTCCGCCGCGACATCTTCATTTGCCGGCTGGTCACGATAGTGCTGGCTATTGCCATGCGAAGGGCGCATGGTCGCGACAGCCGGCATCGGTTGGGGCTTCACTTGCGAAAGGCAGGCGTGCATGACCATCCGCTCGCGGCGAGAAACCGTCAAGTTCAAGCATCCGTTCCGCATACGCGGCATCGAACGCACCTTGCCGGCCGGCACCTATGAGGTCGTCACAGACGAGGAGACGATCGAGGGCCTGACCTTCTCGGCCTATCGCCGCATTGCCACGATGATCACGGTGCCCGCCGAAGGCGCTTGCGGCGCTACGGAGATGCTGTCGATCGGCTCGATCGATCTTGCGAACGCACAAGCCGCGGACGCGAGCATCACCAATGACTGAGCGGCCGGTTGATCTCGACAAGCATCGCGGCATGGCCGCGCAGAAGGCAACCGACCTGCGCCGTGCGTTGGCTGACGTGGAGGCGCATCTCCGCGAGCTGCGCGAGCGTGAAGCCGATCTGGAAAACCGCATGATGACGGTGCCAGCCGCGTCCTGGCCGGAGGCGGCAGTGAAGGCGCGCCATCTGCTCAACCTCTATGCTGCGAGTCTGCCTTCCGAGGATACGCGCCATCGCGCGCTAGTGGCAGCACTGTTCGACGATTTCGCCCGGCTGTCGGGCGAGGTCTGAGGCGAACGACGGCCGCCCCGCATTCTCGACATGCCGCAATCAGGTTAACGGAGCAAGCCATGACATTGACCAGCGGCCGCTTTATCGGCCACGAATACGACCGAATGATCGTCCGGTTCTCGATGCATGACGGTGCCCGGGAGATTCCTTGCGCGATCTCGACTTCCGCGATGGACGACCTCGAGCGCGGCCCGCAAGTCAAACCCGAGCAGCGGGAGGCCCAGTTCAGCCGATTGCGGGATCGCATCGAAGCATGCGCGGCGAGCAAATATCGTGCGACGGAGTTCGAGGGCACGCCACCAGGCATTGTGCTGCGAGGCATCGATTTCAGGTCATAAGCAACGACAGCACCGCGACCGGCCTTCTTGCGGCGTCACAGGTGACGCCACCATCATGTTATAAGACCGGACATGCCGTTGCTGCGGAGTCTCCGGAACGAGGATTCTTTCTACTCCGCGCGCGCCTTGATCTCCGGCAGTGGCGCCTTGCGCTCGAAGGGCTTCTTCTTGGGCGGCGCGGGCAGCAAGCCCTCCCTGATCGCCTGCTTGCGAGCGAGCTTGCGGGCCCGGCGGATGGCCTCGGATTTCTCGCGGGTCTTTCGCTCCGACGGCTTTTCGTAGGAACGCCGCTGTTTCATTTCCCGAAAGACGCCCTCGCGTTGCATCTTCTTCTTGAGAACGCGGAGCGCCTGGTCAACGTTGTTGTCTCTGACAAGTACGTGCAATTGATCATCCTCTGTGGAGGCTGCGAATGCGACACGTCCTGCATGGCAGCCAATTGCGCAGGCGCTTCATTGCGAATTTTGAGGATAGCGGCGGCGACATTGGTCGCGGCTTCGGACGAGCCGATCTGCTTGTCACAGCGATGCAGCTTGGTGACACCAACGTGACCACTGTCGTGCTGTGCTGTCAATCGCTAACGTCTTGCTTGCAGGCCGGCAGACACACGCGAAGTGCTGCGATCTGAACACCCGAGGAGCCTCGCAGAAACAAATTGGCTTGCGTCCTTGCGAAATCGCGAATGTGATGTATATTGACCTTGTTCGATTAGCCGCTGTGCCTTGTTGAATGCGCCCCGCGGGCTCCTTTTCCAAAGACATCGACGAAGTTGAAGATAACCGCGTGATTGTCGCGCGGAACGCGTTCGCGCGCTTTGGAGAAGAAAATGACGACAGGTACTGTGAAGTGGTTCAACGGCCAAAAGGGCTTCGGTTTCATTCAGCCGAACGATGGTAGCAACGATGTGTTCGTCCACATCAGCGCCGTCGAGCGCGCCGGTCTGGCGGGCCTCGGAGAAGGCCAAAAGGTCAATTTCGAGGTCAAGACCGACAAGATGCGAGGCAAAGTCAGCGCTGAGAACCTCTCGCTGGCTTGATATCGTGGCGCCGTTTCACGGATGTACTGAAACGGCCCCCCTGCCCGCTCGATCTTCGGATTGAGCGGGTTTTGTCGTTTGCCAGGCCGGGTGAGCAATGAGCGCCAAGAAATCGGCAGACCTGTCACCCGAAGGCATCGCGCGTCTAAATCGTAAGCAGCTGGCCGCCGAAGAGGGAGCGCGCGCATTGGCGGACGCCGAAAGACAGGCTATCGAGATTCGCAAGAACATGGCGCGGCTCCGCGAGGTGCGCGAGGCCAAGGAAGCGGCCGATGAAGCTGTTCGAATAGCTTTGCCGGCACCTAAGAAGCGTTCGAGGAAGCCGGCGCGATAGTCGCCTTCAACGCCATCGCCGAAACTTAAAGACGATCACATGCCGGAAGTGCAGGTCGTGCCTAGAATCACGCCAGAATCATCACTTTCCTTCTCGCTTCCGGCGCAAATCGGCAGATGTGCCGGCTCGCGACGACATTCAACACGCGGACGCAGGCCTTCAGCTATCTCCAGAAGCATCGAACGGAGTTCGAGCGCATGGCGCCGGGCGCGACATCGTTCTGTCAGGGCTTCGAGGGCTTTTGATCCCACGGGCGCTTGCCGTCCGCGTCACGATCCCAGGGCCGCGTTGTGGGTGCACTCTTTTCGGCCTCGGCCGCTTTCGCGCGGTCATGCTTAACCTGTTCGCGATCGGTAAAGGGCGGGTTTTGAGTGGAACTGACTTGAGCGAGGACCGGAACTGTGGTGACCAGCGCAATCATAAGGAATTTCATCATCCCCGTGTCTAGCACCGATCTCGGAAGGCGTCCGATTTAGTTTGTCGATTTAGTTTGTCCGCTCGCCGTTTCGGGCTGCAGAGCTTGGCTTCTCTTCTCTTGGCTGTCGGCACAGCGCGGTATTGCTCCGCCAATTCTCGGAGAGCCGCAGTGCCGGTGCGAGTCCGCCTCAGGCCGTAGCGGAAGGCAGTGCATCGAGCACGCCTAGAACGTCACCCGCATGCCCGCATAGAACGCCCGCGGCCTTGCCGGGCTGAGCGAGCGCGGGTCGGTGAATTCTGCGCCGCCATTGGTGAAATTGGGCACGGCCTCGCGGTCGAAGAACTGTCCGTAGGTCGCGTAACGCTTGTCGAACACGTTGTCGATGCGGCCGTAGAGCTGGACGTTCTTTGCGACCTGATAGGAGGTGTGGAGGTTAAAGACCGTATAGGACGGCAGCTTCGCGTATTGGTTGGACTCATCGCCGACCAGATACTGGCTGGAGACGAACAGCGCGTTGCCGCCGACCTTCCAGACGTCGGTCACGGCGTAATCGACGCCGACCTTGACGCGATGGCGCGGGACCGCGGGGATCTGGTTGCCGGGCAAGACCCGGATGGTCTCGGTGGCCGGATCGGCAAACGGGCTTTCCGAGCCGAGTTCGAGCGGGTCAAGGAAGCGCGCGTCGACGAAGGCGTAGCTCGCCTGGAACTGGAGCGTCGGAGACTTGATGTTGACTTCGGCTTCGAGCCCCTGCCGCCGCGTCCGGCCGACATTGGAAAAATAACCGAAGCCTGTGCGCCCGACGGCGGGTACCGCAAGGATGTCGTCATGATTGGTGGCTCGGAAGCCGCCGATCTTCCATCCGAGCGTGCCGATGTTCAGCTCCCTGGTGCCGCGCAGGCCCGCTTCCACGGTCTTCGACACAACCTGCTTCAGCGGCGGATCGGAGACGAGAAACGCTGCGATCAGGCAGGGACGGGCTGGATCGGAGCAGCCGAGCTCGAGCGGCGTCGGCACGCGGTTGGCCTCGGAATAGCCGGCATAGGCGGTCAGCCCGGGGGTGATCTTGTAGGTGCCGCCGATCACCGGGTTGAAGCGGGTGAAGGTGTGATCGCCGTTGAGCGCAGTGCCGAGCTGATCTTCCAGCGTGATGCGCGCCACGTTGAAGCGACCGCCGCCGGTGATGGCGAAGGCATCCGTGACATTGAACGTGTCCATCGCGTAGAGGCCGTTATATTGGTTGACGGTCCGCAGCGAGACAGGACCGGCAACGGGATCTGGTAAGCCGGTCGGCCCCAAGAAGACACCGCTGCCGCTGACGACGTAATTTTCTGCAATCGAACCGATCTCGGCGGTGGCGTTGTAGCGCGTGACACCGGCGTCATAGGTTGCACCCATCACGAAGCGATTGTCGTGCCCGAACAGCTGATCGGTGTTGGTGGCCTGTCCCGAAACGCCGAAGCTGGTCGAACGGATGGTGCCCCGGTCGATCTCGCCAAGGATCGTTCCCGGCGCAAACGGATTGGCAAGCTGCACGCCGTTCACGCCGTTTGCGGGCGTGGTGTCATCGCCGAAGCACAGCAGCGTCGGATCTGCACCGCACTCCTGCGCATCGGTCGGGTTTCCGTCGACGATCTTCTGCTCGTAGCGGCGCACATGCGCGGTGCCTTCGAGCGTCCAGGTCGGCGTCGCATCGACCTTTCCGGTCAGGTTGAGATAGCCAACGCGGTTCGAGGTGATCTGCGGTGTGGTGTAGGTCGCGCCCCAATATTTTTCGAGCAGCTCGGCGGGAACGGTGGCGCTGGCGCCGAAATCGTTTTTGGCCACTCCCATGTTGGCGTGGAATTCGCTGTCGCCCGCCTTGTAGCCGACATCGCCGTAGAAGCGCCGCACGTCCGATCGGGAGAAGTTGCGAAAGCCGTTGTCGTGCAGCCCTTCGAGCGCGCCGTAGACGGCGTAATTCTTGTCGACCTGCTTGCCCCATTGCGCCGAGCCCTGGATGCGACCGAACGAGCCCCCCATAACATCGAGCTCCGCACCCTGATAGGTGAAGCCGTCCTTCATTTGCAGGTTGATGGCACCGCCCAGCGCATTGAGACCGAAGGCGGGATTGTTGGTCACCAGCGTCACCGACCTGATCGCGGCGGTGGGGATCAGGTCCCAATTGACGGCGTCGGAGAAGGCTTCGTTGATGCGGACGCCGTTCTGGTACACCGCAAGGCCTTGCGGCGTGCCGGTCACGGGCGAAGCGACGAAGCCGCGGAATTCGACGTCGGGCTGAAACGGATTGCCGGTGACTTCGCTGATGTTGACGCCGGCGATGTTGTCGCGCAGCGCATCGGTGACGTTCAGGGAGCCGGTGCGCTTGATCTGGCTGGCATCAACGGCGTTGATCGCCGACGGGACCTTGTCAACATCAAGACCTCTGCCGGTGCCCGGCGCGGTCGGATAGACGTAAATGCGCGTCCTGGGGCTGGCGGACCCGGGCGTTCCGATGCGTGCGACCGGTCGCGACGGCGTCGTGCGCCTCGTCGCCGACGGTGGCGCGGTCACTTCGACCGGTGGCAGGTTCTGAACGTTGGTCTCCTCGTCCTGCGCGGCCGCGGCAGGGTGCGCGAACAACCCGGACACCAGCCCCGTCGAGATCGAAGCCATCAATAAACGACGCTTGAACCAGAGACCCTTGCCCATCCCGCCTTCCCATCCGTGACGACCGGCTGTTGTGATTTTCCGCCGTTCGGTCGAGATGAGTGTATTCGGCCGCAATGAGCGCGCCAGCCACAAAAGATCGGGCGATATCCGCGCTCGTTTTCCCGATAAAATCGGGAATTTTTCCCGATCGTTTCGGGCACGATCAGGCCGCCGCCGTCGGAACCAGCGCTTCCACGGTCAAACCGTTCTCGCCAGAGACGACATTGAGGGTACCGCCCAGTGCCAGGATCCGCTCGCGCATGCCGACGAGACCGAAGCCGAGCTTCTGACCCGGCTCCATGCCGCGGCCATTATCGCTGACCCGTACCCGGGCGCAGACGCGGCCGTCGCGCCCGTGCTGCCCGGCCGGCTCGATGACAACGTTGACCGCGGTCGCGCCGGCATGGCGGAACACGTTGGTGAGCGCCTCTTGCACGATGCGGTAGATGGTGAGGTCGGCAGTCTCGCCGGTCGCGCCCAGCGCCGGCGAGATCGAGGTCTCGATGGTGACCTCGGGATGCGACTCCCGCCATAGCCGCGATAGCGATTCGAGCGCCTGGCGCAGGCCAAGCTCGGCGAGGCCGACGGGCCGGAGGCGCTCCAGCACGCGGCGGGTGAACTGCTGGAGCGCGTTGATCTGCTCCAGCAAGGCGCTGCCGTGCTTTCGCACCGCCTCCGCACTCGGCGCCCGTCCGTCCGCCAGCTTCGCCAGCGCGCTGGCATGAGCGCGGAGCGAGAACAGATACGGTCCGAACTCGTCATGCAGCTCGCGCGCGATCTCCTTGCGCTCGACGTCCTGGAGCGACACCGCACGCTCGGCAAGGCGCCGCTTGTCCTCGACCGCCTCGCCGAGCGCTGCTGCGAGATGATTGAGCTTGCCGCAGATGGCGCCGAGCTCGGGCGCACCGCCTGGGGTGACCCGCGCGTCATAATGCCCGCCCTCGATCTCGGACATCGTCTCGGCCAACGACTGGAGCGGCGCCAGAGCCCGGCCGACCACATTCATCATCACCAGGAACACCACCACCGCGATGACCGAGCCGACCTCGAGCTGGGTCACGATGCTGTCCCAGATCTCGGCAATTTCGTCGTTCGGATGCGAGGTGATCACGAGCGAGCCGGGCTTGCCATGGATCGAGACGGGCACGCTGACGGCGGTCTGCTCGGGATGAACCAGGCTGACGAACCAAGCCGGCGGCCCGCGCGTGTCGGCGTCGGCATCGGCCCGGGGCGGCGTCAGCGGATTTCCGCCGGCGTCATGGAGCGCGATGCTGACATGGCGCAGGCGACTGAGATCGCGCGCAATCTGGTTCAGCCGGGCGTCCGGATCGGGTGCCTCGTTCAGGTCCGCCACGATCATCTCGATGAACTCGCGTGCGAGCCGGATCACGCTCTGGTCCTCGGCCTGCACGCGCGGCCCCGCCTCCGCGACCTGGCGGCCGATATTGACGGCCAGCCCCAGCGCCAGCAGCAGCGCCAGCAACAGGTTGATGCGCCCGCGCAAGGAAAGATTTTGCCACATTGGTATCGCTCGTGCCCCGCGAAGGTTCTGCCCCGCCTCTCCGATGACGTTGACAGAGGCGAAGCGGCGGATATCTAATCGGAAGCGTACAGCAATCCCGGCCGGGTTGCATGAGGCGACATGAGACGCGCGCGTCTAGCCTGGTCGGCCTCATGCGGCGCAGAACAGGCAGTTTCTATCAGGGAGAACGCGCTGTCGCGGGGAACGCCTATGCGCATTCTGATCGTCGACGATCATCCCATCGTCGCCTCCGGCTGCCGTGCCGTGTTGGCCGACGAGGGCGAGATCGAGATTTTGGAGGCTGCCGACGCCGAAGACGGCGAGTGCGTCTTCATCGTCGAACGCCCCGACCTCTGCATCATCGACATCAACCTGCCGACCGTCTCCGGCTTCGAGCTCGCGCGCCGCATCCTCGAGCGCGCGCCTGAGGCCCGCATCATCATGTTCAGCATGAACGACGATCCCGCCTTTGCCGCGCGCGCGATCGAATGCGGCGCCAAGGGCTACGTCTCCAAGACCGGCGACCCCGACGACCTCGTCGAGGCGATCCGCGCGGTCGGCAGCGGCGGCACGTACCTCCCGAGCGCGATCGCGCGCAGCATTGCCTTTGCGGGACCGGCGCTGGCGCAAAGCCCGCTGTCGAAGCTGAACGCACGCGAGATGGAGATCCTGCGGCTGCTCAGCGCCGGAAAAAGTCTGTCCGAGATCGCCTGGCTGGTGCAATCGTCCTACAAGACGGTGGCCAATACGTCCTCGATCATGCGCCAGAAGCTGGGCGTGAAGACCTCGGTCGAGCTGGTGCGGCTGGCGATCGACAGCGGCGTTGCCTGACATCGCCACAAATTTCGGTCACACAAGCGTTGCAATCTTGATGTGGCGAGATGCCACGGAGCTTTGGGCATGACGATTCAGACTGTCTCGATGAACAAATCCTATGGCGGCGTCCAGGGTGTCTATCGCCACGCGAGCCAGACGACCGGAACGGACATGACGTTCTCGGTCTATATTCCACCGCACGCGGACGGCGCCAAGCTGCCCGTGGTCTGGTATCTCTCCGGGCTCACCTGCACGCATGCCAACGTCACCGAAAAGGGCGAATTCCGCAAAGCCTGCGCCGAGCTCGGCCTGATCTTGGTCGCGCCCGATACCAGTCCGCGCGGGACCGACGTGCCGGGTGATGCCAACAACGCCTACGATTTCGGCCTGGGCGCCGGCTTCTACGTCGACGCGACGCAAGAGCCGTTCTCCCGCAACTATCGCATGTGGAGCTACGTGACCGACGAGCTGCCGAAGCTGGTGGCGGCGAATTTTCCGGTCGACGCCAAGCGGCAATCAGTGATGGGCCATTCGATGGGCGGCCACGGTGCGCTGACGGTGGCTCTGCGCAATCCGCACCGTTTTCGCGCGTCAAGCGCTTTCGCCCCGATCGTGGCGCCCTCGCTCGTGCCCTGGGGCATCAAGGCGCTGACCGGCTATCTCGGGCCGAACAAGGACGCCTGGCGCAGCCACGACACGGTGGCGCTAATCGAGGACGGCGCGAAGTTTTCGGGCTTCCTGGTCGATATCGGCGAGGCCGACAATTTCCTGAAAGAGCAGCTCAAGCCGGAACTGCTCGAAGCCGCCTGCACCAAGGCGAGTATCCCGCTGACGCTGCGGCGTCAGGCAGGCTATGACCACAGCTATTATTTCATCTCGACCTTCATGAGCGATCATCTGCACTGGCACGCGGAAAGATTGACGGCGTGATCCTTCTTGCCCTCCCCTGGAGGGGAGGGTCGCCTCGCGTCGAGCGAAGCGAGAGGTGAAGCGGGGTGGGGTGATCTCTCCACTCGGGCACCGCCTCAAGGGAGAGACTGTCACCCCACCCCGCTCGCGCTACGCGCGATCGACCCTCCCCTCCCAGGGGAGGGTAAGAGCCCCTACTCCGGCTTGCCGTAATTCGGTGCCAGCAACCGGTTGCGGATCAGATAGCTCATCGTGCGCGTCCAGGCTTCGTCGCTGTTGCCGCGCATGTCGGCGCTGGCGACCGTGATCACGTTGCCGGTCTTCACGTCGCGCAGATAGATGTTCAGATTGATGATCAGGTTCGAGACCTTCTGCACCATGCCGGTGATTTCTAAGTCGGCGCCGAGCTGCCCGGCGAGCTTAAGGTCGCAGCCGCCGCAGGCCTGCAGGTTGGCGTGACGGGCGGCATCCCTGATTGGCGCGATGTCGAGCACCTGGAACTTGCCTGAGTCAGCCAGTTCCTTGCGCAGCTGCTCGCTGATGCGCTCCAGCCGCGCCTCTTCAAGCTTCGAGCCGTAGAACTCGCCGGGCAGGCTGGTGTCGATCAGCTCGAAATCGAACACCGCGAGTTTCGGCGGATCGGCGAACGCGGCCGATCCCGTCAACAACAATGTAGCGAGATATAGCAGCGCTCGCAGGACCGTGATTCCAGTCCCCGCGCCTGCGAGGACGAAATGCGGGGTTGCATGCCCTGACAAATTGGTCATGCTTTAGCAGAGACAATTCTCCACCAGCGGTCAAGCCGGGGGGAACGCCTGGAGGAAACATGATCCGATGGTTGGTCGGCCTGATCGGCTTGGGTGTTGCCGCGGCGAGTGCGCTCGCGGCCGACCCTGTCATGATCGGCGTCGGCTATCTCGGCGTCGCCGGCACCAGATCGACGCTGTCGCTGGTCGAGCAGCCCGCGGAGAATGACGGCATCGCCGGCGCCCGCCTCGCCATCGAGGACAACAACACCACGGGGAAATTCCTCAACCAGCGTTTCACGCTGGAGGAGCGCCGCATCGGGGAAGGCGAGGACGTGGTGCAGGCTGCGACCGCGCTCGCCGAGAAGAACGGCTTCATCATCGCGGACCTGCCGGCCGATGCGCTGCTGAAAGTCTCGGACGCCCTGCGCGATCGCGGCACGCTGCTGTTCAATGCAGGCGCAATCGACGAGCGGCTGCGCGAGGCCGATTGCCGCGCCAACGTCATCCACACCGCACCGACGCGCGCGATGCTGGCGGATGCGCTCGGCCAATATCTGGTGTGGAAGCAGTGGAAGCGCTGGCTGCTCGTGGTCGGCTCGCATGAGGAGGACAAGCTGTTCGCCGATGCGCTCAGGCGCACCGCGACGCGGTTCGGCGCCAAGATCGTGCAGGAGCGCACGTTTGAAGACAAAGGCGGCGCGCGGCGCACCGACTCGGGCGTGACGCTGATCCAGCGCCAGATGCCGGTGTTCACGCAACAGGCGCCGGTCTATGACGTGCTCGTTGTCGCCGACGAGAGCGAGGTGTTCGGCGCGTACCTGCCCTATCGCACCTGGGATCCGCGGCCCGTCGCGGGCTCGGCCGGTCTCGTGCCGCGCAGCTGGGACGCGGCGCAGGATCAATGGGGCGCGATCCAGATGCAGAACCGCTTCGTCAAGCTGAACTCGCGGCGCATGACCGCGCTCGACATGCAGGCCTGGACCGCGGTGCGCATGATCGGCGAAGCCACCTCGCGCACCAATTCCGGCGAGGTCAAGAAAGTCGCCGATTTCATCAAGGGCCCGGATTTCTCGGTCGCCGCCTTCAAGGGGACGCGGCTCACCCTGCGCGACTGGAATCTCCAGCTTCGCCAGCCGATCCTGCTGGTCGACGGCCGCATGGTGGTGTCGGTCTCGCCGCAGGAGGGATTCCTGCACCAGGTCTCCGAACTCGACACGCTCGGCTACGACCGTCCGGAGAGCAAATGCAAGCTGAAGTGAGCAATTTGAGATGAGTTCGAGCCGCCACCGCTACGACGCTGCGCCCCCTCCCCCGCTTGCGGGGGAGGGTTGGGAAGAGGGTGTCTCAGTAAGGAAGACTCCCCAAGAGGAGCGAGCCCTCTCCCGTATCGCATCTGTCGATGCGATACGACCTCCCCCGCAAGCGTGGGAGGTGAAGGCAGCCCGCGCACAACCTCAGCGCATCGAAGTGCAACGTCCCTTGCATACGCTGATGTTGCCCCTCTCGCTGTTTGCCGGACTAGCGCTTGCCACCGCGCCCGCGCATGCGTTCATCGCCTATGTCTCGAACGAGAAAAGCAACACGGTGTCTGTGATCGACACCGACAGCTGGACCGTGACCAAGACCATCAAGGTCGGCCAGCGTCCACGCGGCATCGATTTCACCCGTGACGGCAAGTTCGTGATGGTCGCGGTCGGCGACGACGACACCATCCAGGTGATCGACGCCAAGACGCAAAGCGTGGTGGACAGCTTGCCCTCCGGGCCCGACCCGGAATTGTTCGCTCAGGATGCCGCGGGGAAAATCCTCTACGTCGCCAACGAGAACGACAACACGGTGACTGTGATCGACCTCGAGAAGCGCGCCCGGCTCGGCGACATCCAGGTCGGCGTCGAGCCCGAGGGCATGACCATCAGCCCCGATGGCAAGACGCTGATCAACACGTCCGAGACGACCAACATGGCGCATTTCATCGACACGTCGTCGCGCCAGATCGTCGCCAACGTGCTGGTCGATGCGCGGCCGCGCTTTGCCGAATTCAAGCATGACAGCTCGGAAGTGTGGGTCTCCTCCGAGATCGGCGGCACCGTCTCGATCATCGATCCCAACAAGCATGAGGTGATCGGCAAGGTCACCTTCGAGATCCCGGGCTTGCGGAAAGAGGCGATCCAGCCGGTCGGCATCGGCATGACCAAGGACGACAAGACCGCCTTCATCGCGCTCGGCCCCGCCAACCGCATCGCCGTGGTCGACGTCGCGACGCGCAAGGTGCTGAAATATTTGCTGGTGGGGCAGCGGGTCTGGCACATGGCGTTCACGCCGGATGAAAAATACCTGCTCACCACCAACGGTGTGTCGAATGACGTCTCCGTCATCGACGTCGCCGCGCAAAAGGTGATCAAGACCATTCAGGTGGGCGAACTGCCCTGGGGCATCACGATCGCGCCATGACCGGCCCTGCCCCCATCGCCGAATCGCGTGAGACGCCGAGGCTGGAATTGGCCGCAGTGCCGGCGCTATCGATCGACAGCGTCAGTCATTCTTACGGGCCGCGGCGGGCGCTGACCGACGTCTCCTTCAACGTGCAGCCCGCGAGCTTCACGGCGCTGCTCGGCCTCAACGGTGCCGGCAAGAGCACGCTGTTCTCGCTGATCACGCGCCTGTTCGGCATCCAGGCTGGCCGTGTGGCCATCTTCGGTCACGACATCAGCAATACTCCGGGCGAGGCGCTGCGGCTGCTTGGTGTTGTGTTCCAGCCGCGTACGCTCGATCTCGACCTCTCGCTGACGCAGAACCTGCTCTATCACGCTGCGCTTCACGGCATCAGCCGGCGTGAGGCGGCTTCACGTAGCGCCGAGCTGCTCGGGCGCATCGGACTCTCCGATCGCGCCGGCAGCAAGGTGCGCGATCTCTCGGGCGGGCAGATGCGGCGACTGGAGATCGCACGGGCACTGCTGCACCGGCCGCGGCTGCTGTTGTTGGACGAGCCGACCGTCGGCCTCGATGTCAAGGCGCGCGCCGACATCATCGGCCATGTCCGCCAGCTCGTGACCGAGCAAGGCATCGGCGTGCTCTGGGCGACGCATCTGTTCGACGAGGTCATGCCCAATGACGATCTCGTGGTGCTGCACCAGGGCAAGGTGCTGGCGCGGGGGCCGATGAGCCGCGTCGTCACGGAAGTCGGTGCGCAGGACGTCAACACCGCCTTCATGCGCCTGACCGGCGCGCAAACCATGCCGGGAGGCGGCGCATGAGCAGCATCACGACCCGCGAGGCGCCGCGCGGCTTCTCGTTCGCGGAGTACATGACCTGCCTCACCGGCATCGTCTGGCGCGAAGGCCTGCGCTTCCTGCATCAGCGCGAGCGCTTCGTCTCGGCGCTGGTGCGGCCATTGGTGTGGCTGTTCATCTTCGCTGCCGGCTTCCGTCAGGTGCTCGGCATCTCCATCATCCCACCCTACGAGACCTACATCCTCTACGAGGTCTATATCGCGCCCGGCTTGATGGCGATGATCCAGCTCTTCAACGGCATGCAGTCCTCGCTGTCGATGGTCTATGACCGCGAGATGGGCAACATGCGGACGCTGCTGGTCAGTCCGCTGCCGCGCGGCTTCCTCTTGTTCTGCAAGCTGCTGGCAGGCACCGCGGTGTCGCTGCTCCAGGTCTATGCGTTCCTCTTGATCGCCTGGTTTTGGGACATCACGCCGCCACCCTCGGGCTATCTCACCGTGCTGCCGGCCCTGATCCTGTCCGGCCTGATGCTGGGCTCACTCGGCATGCTGATCTCCTCCGGCATCAAGCAGCTGGAAAACTTCGCCGGCGTGATGAATTTTGTCATTTTCCCGATGTTCTTCGCCTCCTCCGCGCTCTACCCGCTCTGGCGGGTCCAGGAGGGCAGCCCTTATCTGTATTACCTCTGCGAGGCCAATCCGTTCACTCATGCGGTCGAGCTGATACGATTTGCGCTGTACGGACAGATCAACTGGGTCTCGCTGGCGGTGGTCGCAATCTGCACAATCGTGTTCATGATTGGTGCGATTTTCGCCTATGATCCGTCACGCGGGCTGGCGCGACGGGGGCCTGCAGGAGGCGAAGGATGAGGGTTCTGGTCCTGGCGGTCATGGCGATTGTGCTGTCGGGCACGGCCGCGCGCGCGGCCGATCCGCGCTATCCCGACTGGCCCTGCACCCAAGCCAAGGTGCCGGAGATTTCGCTCGCGGCCGTCTGGGCCGGCCCGCCGCTCGACGAAGTGCAGAGCAAATGGAAGGACCATGCCAAGATCAGCGCGCTGGTCGCAAAGCTGTCGGCGCGCAAGACGCCACTCGACGAGGCCGAGAAGTTGGTGAAGGAGTTTCTGGCCGCCTCCGCGTCGGACAAGACGGCGAACGCCAAGCTGCTGTTCGCCGGCCTGTTCGACACGCTTAACGCCCAGCGCTCCCAGGTGATAAACGGCCTCGAACGCGTCAGCCGCAAGCAGCGCGAGGCCGCCGACAAGATCCGCGAGGAAACGCTGGCGCTCCAGGCGCTCCAAGGCGTAACGCCCCGCGACGATGCCAAGATCGAGGCGCTCAGCAACGAACTGATCTGGAAGACCCGTATCTTCGAGGATCGTCACAAAGTGGTGCGATTCGTCTGCGAGGTTCCGACCACGATCGACCAGCGCCTGTTCGCGCTCGGGCGCGTGATCCAGCAGGAAATGGAATAGCGTCAGGCTGGCTGACAGCTCACCAAAGTTCCCGCGACATCACCGCGATCGTTAACCTTCCGCCGCGCTATCTGGCGGAACCAAATCGCTCTAGGATGTCTTGGTCAATCCAGGACATCCAATCCAGGACATCGGGAGGCCTCGATGGGAACAACGAAATTCATCTTCGCGAGCGTTGCGGTCATCACCGTGTTCGCATCCAGCGCCTTTGCCGACGATCTGACCGGAATGATCACGCGGATAGATCGGCTCAACGGCACGATCTCGATCCAGCAGACGCAGAAGGGCACGGTCGGCGCCAGCTCAGGCAGCGCCGGCGCACTCCAGGAGTACAAAGCAAAGGACGCCGCGATGCTGGATGCCGTTCATGCCGGCGACCGGGTGACCTATACCGCCACCGAGACCAACGGCACGGGCACGCTGACGAAGTTGCAGAAGCAGTAGGTGCGGTCTTCGCCTTCACTTCTCCAAGGTGCGACACAGCGTCATGGCCGGGCTTGTCCCGGCCATCCACGTCTAGCCACGCGGAACGAAGAACGTGGATGCCCCGGCCTTGCGCCGACGCGGCTTCGGGCGCGCAGGCAGGACAAGCCCCGGCATAATTGTGTGTCGTTACTGCTCCGGGCGCGGCTCCGGGTGCGCTTCCTCGGTGGGGAGTTTTGCGCCCTCCCAACCGTCGGTGCCGTCAGGGTACCAGGCGATGTTGGAGTAGCCATACGCCAGCGCGCGTTTGGCGGCGTTCCAGGACATCCAGCAATCGGCCAGGCAATAGATCACGAGTAGCGCGGCCTTGTCGCCGCGCGAGGCACGCGCGAGGCCGCGCTGCAGGTAATCGTCGACAGCCGGCGGCAACGCGCCGTAGCCGGTGTCCGGCAGCCACAGGCTGCCGGAAATGTTCCTGCGCGGTGCATCTCGCCACACGGTGCCTGCGGGAAGATTCTTCGGCTTCGGCGGCCGCGGCATCACGTCGACGAAGGCTCCGCTCTTCGCCCGCCAGATCGCCTCAGCTTCCGCCGTCGTCAGCACGCGGGCGCCGGCGAGCGTCGCGGGCACCGGCGCGCGGTAATTGTCGGTGCGGTAGCCTTCAGGCTCGAACGGCTCCTGCTGCTGCGCCAATGCCGGCCCTGTCAGAACAGTGGCGAGCAGCGCAACGGCAACATGCCGTTTCATGGCGTCTTCTTGGCCGTCTCCGCGCCGAGCGGCCGATTGTTCTCGTCCAAAAGAGGTACGCCGAAGTCGAGCAGGATCTTGTTGATCTCGCCCTGGTTCTCCTGGATCAGCTTGTTGAGCTGCCGCTTCCAGTTCTGATCGGCCGGGCGCACGCCCATGCCGATGCGATAGACCAGCTTCGGCCCGGTGGTTTCTTTGACCAATGGCGTAACGTGAAGCGAAGCGCCGGCCTTTTTCGCATAATAGCCGGCCATCGGGCCCCACAGCACGCCGGCGTCGATCTTGCCGGCGGCGAGGTCGTCGATCATGGCCTGCGCCGAATTGTCGAAGCGGGTGTCGATCATCAGCGGATAGGGCTTTGCATCGCCCATCAGACCGGCTATCGCCATGTTGGTCGCCGGCGGTGTGCCAGCGACGATGCCGACATGCTTGCCCTTCAGCCGCGCGTCCTCCAGCGTATCGACGTCCTCGAGTCCGCTGCCGGCCTTGGCGACCAGCGCATAGGTCGTGCGGTAATAGGGATTGGTGCCCTGAACGAGGTCGTCGCCCTGCGGGAAGCCCATGATGACGTCGCAGCGATGCGCACCCAGCGTCATGCGCACGAAGCCGGTGGCCTGCGGGAAGAAGACGTAGTCGAGCTTCTTCTGGAGCTTGTCCGCCAAGAACTCGGCGAGCTTGTTCTCGAACCCCTCACCCTTCTCGTTCGAGAACGGCAAATTGCGCGGGTCGGCGCAGACGCGCAGCACCTTTGGATCGACCAATTCGAAGGAGAGGTCGCCGGTCTCGTTGGTCTGCGCGATCGCAGCATTGCCGAACGCGCAGGACGCCACCAGCATCCACAGTGAAAACAACCAGCGACGATGTCGTCCGGCCTCCGTCATCGCGCTTCCTCCTCGTTTTGTTTGAATGTTATCCATGCAACGCATGACGCGCCATGTTTGCCAGCTTTGTGTTGGTTTTGCTTTGTTGCAGCGCAATGCAGCAAACACTCTGAACTGAGGCGGAAAAGTGTCTCACATCGCTTCAACGATCGCAGTCCTATTCCTGCTGGGTTTCGTCACGCTAGCACGCGCCGAGGCATCCGAATTGCCTGTGAGCGAAGTCGCGCCGGGAATCTTCGTACACTCCGGGACCATCGCCCTGATGACCCGCGAAAACGAGGGCGACATCGCCAACGTCGGCTTCATCGTGGGCGGTGATGCGGTGGCTGTGATCGATACCGGCGGGAGCTACCGCGAAGGCAAGGCGCTGCTGGCGGCCGTGCGGGCGAAGACGCCCAAGCCGATCCGCTACGTCATCAACACCCACGGCCATCCCGATCATGTTTTCGGCAATGCGGCCTTCGCCGATGGAAACACCATCTTCGTCGGGCACCAAAAGCTTCCCCAGGCGCTCGCGACGCGCGGGCCTTTCTATCTCGAGAATTTCCGCCGCATCATGGGCAATGAGCTGATCGATCCCGTGAAGATCATTGCCCCTACCCTGCTCGTTTCGGACACGACGACGCTCGATCTCGGGTCGCGCCAGCTAACCCTGCGGGCCTGGCCGGCCGGGCACAGCGACAATGATTTGACTGTGTTCGATGAGACGACCAAAACCTTGTTCGCGGGCGATCTCGTCTTCCTCCGCCACATTCCGGTCATGGACGGCAGCATCCGCGGCTGGCTAGACACTTTGAAGGAATTGCAGGCCATTCCGGCGCTGCGCGTGGTTCCTGGTCACGGCCCCGTGAGCGACTGGCCTGCCGCGCTGACCGATGAGCGACGCTACCTGTCAACGCTGCTGTCCGACGTCCGCGCACTGAACAAGAAGGGCGAGCCGATCCGAACCGCTGCCGACAAGGCCGCCGGGTCGGAACGGCCGCGCTGGGCGTTGTTCGAGGACTACAACGCCCGCAACGCAACCGCAGCATTTTCAGAAATTGAATGGGAGTAGCGGGCGCGCTACGATGGGCGAAATGCCCGCAGGACCATGACCATGTTGGGATGCACACGCCGCCTGACCTTGACCGCCGTACTGCTCGGCATCGCGTTCGCGATGCCGGTGCAGGCGGAAGAGGCCGACGATCCGTGGCCGGGCCTGGTGCAGGACATCTTCAGCAACCGTCCGATGAACGAGGGCAGCACCGTCCTCGGCATCGAAATGCCCTATCGCGCCGAGGATGCGGCCATCGTGCCGGTCACGCTGCGCAGCAAGCTGTCGCCCGGCGATGCGCGTCGCATCCGTTCGATCACGCTGGTGATCGACCGCAATCCCGCTCCGATGGCAGCGAAGTTCGAACTCGGACCGGATGCCAATGTCACGGAGATCTCGACGCGCGTGCGCGTCAACAATTACACCGACGTGCATGCGGTCGCCGAGCTCAGCGATGGCCAGCTCTATGTCTCCAAAGTCTATGTCAAGGCCTCTGGCGGTTGCTCTGCGCCGGCGGCAAAGAACGTCGAGGAGGCCAAGAACCGTCTCGGCCAGATGCGCTACCGGCAATTCGCGCGCGAGGACGCGCCGGCGAGCCGCGTCCGCGAGGCGCAGATCATGATCGGCCATCCCAACAATTCCGGCCTGCAAATGGACCAGGTCACGCAGCTCTATATCCCGGCCTTCTTCATCAACCAGCTCAAGCTGACGCAGGACGACAGCCCGGTGCTCTCGATGGAAGGCGGCATCTCGATCTCGGAAGATCCCAATCTGCGCTTCACCTACGTCTCCAACGGCGCCAAGCGCTTTCGCGCGGAGGCGAAGGACACGGATGGGCACGTGTTCCGCAATGAGTGGGACGTGGAGAAGCCGGGGACGTAAGGCGATGAGCACCCTCCCTTGGAGGGGTCCGGGACGAGCGTAGCTCGTCCGTGGGTCGGCTCCCATGGAGCGCAGCGGAATGTGAGACGGGGTGGGGTGACGGTCTCTCCACACCCAACAGTGCCCGAGGTGGAGAGATCACCCCCCGCTCGCGCTGCGCGCAATCGACCCTCCGCCTCCATCGCCGCACAACTCAAAAGCACCTCACCTCGGCTTCGGCCTGCGCGCGCCGGAGATCATTCACCGCCGAGTTCGCCTGCTCCGAGGTGCGGAACTGGACGCCGAGATTGCCGCGGACCTGGGACATGCTGAGCGCGGTTTCCGCGGTGACGTAGCGCTCATAGGGCACGATCGAGGCGACTACGTCGATCGAGCACGAACATTGCTCGATCGCAGACCGCGTCTCGCCATTGGCTTTCATGCAGCCGTAGACGTACTCCGCGCGCGCCGATGTCGGATAATCATTGGCGTCCTCGGCCTGCGCCGCGCACGCGGTCACTGCCAATACGGTCAATGCGGCGACAATCGGTCGTAGCTGTCCCGCCAGTTTCATACGCATCCTCCCGCTGGTTGCGACCAAAGCTATGCTATGCGTATTGTCCTGAAAAGCACTCCGTCAGAGGAAACGGCTCACAGGGTGATGAGAGCACGTGGTGTGATAAGAGCACTCGGTCGAACATTGGTGCTCGCAGTGACGCTGGCGTCGACGCTGGCCGTACCCGGCCGCGCCGCCGAGACCATCCGCCTTGCGGTGCAGAAAACCGGAACATTCTCCTGGGAGCTGGCCGCGATCCGCGCGAACGGTCTGGACAAGGAGGCCGACCTCTCGCTCGAGGTCACCGAGCTCGCGAGCACGGAAGCGGGCAAGATCGCGATGCGCGCAGGTGGCGCCGATATCATCCTGTCGGACTGGCTATGGGTGTCGCGCGAGCGCGCGCTCGGCGCCAAGCTCACTTTCTATCCCTATTCCAGCGCGCTTGGCGCGGTGATGGTGCCGGCGGCTTCTCCGATCAAGACGCTCGCTGACCTCAGGGGACGCAAGCTCGCGATCGCCGGCGGAGCGATCGACAAGAGCTGGCTGCTGCTCCAGGCCCGCATGAGGCAGGATGGCATCGACCTGAAGTCTGCGGCGACCATCGTCTATGGCGCACCACCCCTGATCGCGGCCAAGGCGCTCGACGGCGAGATGGATGCGAGCCTCAATTTCTGGAATTTCTGCGCGCAGCTCGAGGCCAAGGGCTTTCGCCGCCTCGCCGGCATCGAGGACATCCTGCCAAAACTCGGCGCCAAGGGCCCGGTCGCCGCGGTCGGCTATGTCTTCGACGAGAGCTGGGCGGCAAGCCATCGTGACGCCATCGCGCGCTTCATCGCAATGACCCGAAAGGCCAAAGCGCTGCTGGTGACCTCGGACGCGGCCTGGGACAAGGTCGCGCCGCTCACCGGCACTGCCGATCCGGTCCTGCTCAAGACCTACCGCGACCGCTATCGGGACGGCATCCCGCGCCGGAGCATTGCCGACGAGGAGGCGGATGCGCGCGTGCTCTACCGCGTGCTCGCCGAGGTCGGTGGCCGCGATCTCGTCGGGCCGGCGGCCGAGCTCGATCCCGGCACGTTCTATCACGCAGTCCCCGGAGATTGAGGTGCTGCGCCTTGTCTCGTCTGTCCTGTTCCTCGCAATCTGGTGGATCGCCGCGCTGTTCGTCGGCGGCGCGAAGCTGCCCTCCCCGCCTGCCGTGCTCGAGGTGATGATCGCGGAAGCCGCGAGCGGCGCGTTGTTCCTGCATCTCGGCGTCACGCTGGCCCGCGTCACACTCGCCTTCGTGCTGGCAATGTCGCTCGGCAGCGCCATCGGCTATCTGATGGGACGAGTGAAGCTTGCCGACCGGCTCGGCGATCCCTGGCTGATCCTGCTGCTCAATTTGCCGGCCTTGGTCGTGATTGTGCTGGCCTATATCTGGGCTGGCCTGACTGAAGCCGCCGCGATCGCAGCGATCGCCATCAACAAGCTGCCGACCGCCATCGTCACCTTGCGCGAGGGCACCCGCGCGCTCGACCGCTCGCTCGACGAGATGGCGAGCGTGTTCGCGATGCCGCGCTGGCGCGCCTTCCGCCACGTCGTGCTGCCGCAACTTGCGCCCTATATCGCAGCCTCCGCGCGCTCCGGATTGTCTCTGGTATGGAAGATCGTGCTGGTCGCCGAGCTTTTGGGCCGCCCGAACGGCGTCGGCTTCGAGATCGGCGTCGCTTTCCAGCTGTTCGACACGCCGAGGCTGCTCGCCTATTCGCTGACCTTCGCCGCCGTTGTGCTCGTCATCGAAACCTTGCTGGTGCAGCCGTTCGAAGCCCGCGCAACACGGTGGCGGCCCCGTGCGGCTTGAGGTCGAGATCACAGGCAAGACGTTCAGGAGCGCCGCGGGCGGGACGCACGAGGTGCTGGCGCCGGTCAAGTTCGCGCTTCAATCCGGCGAGGTCGGCGTGCTGATCGGCCCCTCCGGCTGCGGCAAGAGCACGATGCTGCGCATCATCCTCGGGCTCGATCATGAATTTCAGGGGCGCATCGCGCGGCCGCCGAAGGCGCGGATCGGCATGGTGTTCCAGGAGCCGCGGCTGCTGCCGTGGCGCTCGGTCGAGCAGAACGTGCGCTTGGCTGCGCCCGGTGTGACCGAGGCCAAATTATCCGAGCTTTTCAGGATCCTGGAGCTTCAGGCGCATCGCGACCATTTCCCCGGCGAGTTGTCGCTGGGCCTTGCCCGGCGCGTGGCGCTGGCCCGCGCCTTCGCGGTCGAGCCCGATCTGCTGGTGCTCGACGAGCCACTCGCCTCGCTCGACGACGCGCTCGCCGGCCGCCTGCGCGACGAGATCGCAACGCTGGTGGCGAGCCGTCCGGTGATGACGCTGCTCGTCACCCATAGCATCGACGATGCGATCCGGCTCGGCGACCGACTGCTGTTCCTGTCGCCCAGGCCGGCGCGTATCGTGCAGGAGGTGCCGATCGCGATCCCGCGAGCGGAGCGCAGCGAAACCGATCTCGGCAGGATCAAGGCCGAGCTCGCGGCGCTGCAGCTTGAATCGAAATGAACACTCGTGGTCAACTGGGCCAAACAAGACCGTCGAGGGAGGTTTCACGATGCGACGTCAGCTGATTGCGATCGGCATCCTGTTGGTCGCGATGCCGGGCGCGGCGCTCGCGCAGACCAAAGGCAAGGGCATCCGGCTCTGGAATCTCACAACGGAGACGATCTCCGGCTTCCAGCTCGCTCCGGCCGGCAGGACCGACTGGGGTCCGAACCAATGCTTGAACGACAAGGACAAGGAGGTCGACCACGACGAGCGGCTGCGCATTACCGGCGTCGAGCCGGGCCGCTATGATGCCAAGGTCAGCTATGCCAATTCACGGCAGTGCATCGTCCGCGACATCGAGATCAGGGCGGATGCGGTGTTCTCGATCGCCGACAAGGATCTGGAGGACTGCACCAAATAGCGAGGCCGGCTTACGCCTTGTCGTTCGGGTGCGGATATTCGCAGCGCCATCGCACCGCATGCCACTTCGGGTGCTCGCCGACCCATTGCGCGATATAGGGCGGCGCGGCCATCGCGCATTGCCGTGGCGACCCGGAATAGTTGAACACCAGATGCTGCTCCTCGCAGGTCGCGGGCGAGAGCACCGCACAGACAGTCACCACCAGGTCAATCGGGTTCATGCCGGGATCCTCTCGCAAAGGGGCGATGGAGACTAGCACGAAAGGTTACGTGCCAAGGAGCGGGAAGTTTCAATCCGGCGTGAGAGAAAATGGGACTCTTTCCCGTCTCCGCCCGGGCAGACAGAGGGGAACATGGGCGCGTTAAAAGTTAACCCCGAACACAACCCTCGCCTGGTGACGCTCGAAATTGACGAGGTCGAGATTGGCGGATGATCCAGCCGGACGTCCCCAGGCCTGCATGCTCCAGCTCAAGGTCAGCCGCGAGCGCTCGGAGAGCTGAAGATAGGCGGTGGGGCCGACGAACAGGGCGTGGCCCGAAAACTCGCTGAGGCCGATGCCGTCGTATTGCCGGAAATAGCGCATCTCCCCGCCGAGCAGCACATTGGGCCGCACGCGCACCATGCCGGCAACCGCCGCCCCGATCGTCGAGCTCTTCTCAGACAGTCCCGCCATCTCGAAGCGCGCCCATTCCGGCTGATAGATCAGATTGAGCGCGGCGATGGCGAAGTTCGGAACGAGCTCGCGGTCGAACGCAAGCGTGAAATCGGTGCCGTACATCCGTCCCTTCGCGCCGCTGGTCTCGTCGATGCGGTCGCCATGGAGCTCGGCGGCGACAGTCAGGCCGAACGGCGCATGCGCGCGGTCGAGCAGACGATAACGCAAATCGAGCGAGGCGCCCTGGAAGTTGAACTGGCGGCGATCGTCGATGTCGGGGACGCCGGTGATGTCGTGCAAGCTGGCGGTACCGCCGACCTCGATACGCAAGTTCGGCAGCGGCACCACCTCGATCTCGACTTCCTGCGTGAGCGCGCGATAGGCCCCACCGCCCTTACCAAATCGTCCCGTCGTCTCGCTCTGGAATTCGCGCTCGCCGACGCTGCCGACATCGGTGCCGATCATGAAGCCGAAGATGTGCTCGGTATCAAAGCCTTCTTCGGCGCTGACGCATACAGGTAGAAGCGCGACTGTGCAGGCAGCTATGGTCCAGAAGGGATTGGCTCTCGCGCGCATTCCTGACACTACCACGGCTTCGACGGCGTTTGCCATCGAAGCCGCGGCAGGTCGTCAGTCTTACTTGCGCGAAGCGCAGGCGTACATGTTGATTTCCATGCCGACCGGCACTTCCACGATCTTCGGAGCTTTCCAAGCCATTCGGGGTCTCCCAAGGTATTGAGCGCGACATCGCGCGGGGCAAAACCTAGGGCTGGGTCCCCTGCAGTTCAAGCGCCGAATCGATGTTCGGATGCGTCTGGGTCAATTCTTCGCGGCGGCATTTCTCTCTCGGGCAAAGCCAGTTCTCTCTTGGTCAATTACAGATCTTGGGGACATCGCCCTGCCCGACAAACCGCGCCTTGAATCGACACCAACAGTGCCGCGTCGTCAGCAGTCCTTACCTGCCGTTTGCGTGTTGGGCTTAGCACCTTCCGCCCGCTCCGCCGCAGTTGGCTGGCTCTGCATCTGCCGCTGGGCATCTTCGGACGAGGCAGCTGCGCCGCCGCTGGCACGATTCATCGTGCTGGTCGGCGGATGCTGACCCGTTTCGGTGGACGAACTCTGCGACTGCGCCGAGCCCACGGTGACTGGACCGGAACCGGCATCCTTGTCAGTGCTGGCGCTGCTGGTGTTGCACGGGCCGGCCATGCCGACGCCCGCGCTCAACGTCAGGATCGCGCAGGCAGCAAAAACGGAATGTTTCGTGTTCATCTGCTTCTCCTCTTCTCCCGCCGCGCTGCCCCGGCGCGGAGCAGGACATCGCGAAGAGAACAGACCGAATAGCCCGATGTTCCGGGCTTCCGATCGGAATTAAGTTCCTGCCGGGAGCGGACCTCAGCGCAGCAGCCGCAGCAGCGCGCGGCCGGCCCGCGCGTTCAGCTCCTTTGCATCGAGCGTCCCGTCCTTGTCCGGATTGGCCGCATTGAAGCGCTGCTCCACCACGGACAGGTATTCGTCGAGCGTAAGCGTCCCATCGCGATCAGGATCGGCGGCGGCGAGCTCTTTCGCCGACAGCCGCCCTCGCAACTCGCGAGCGTCGAGCGTGCCGTCGTGATCGGGGTCGAGCTTGGCGAACAATGCGCTGGCCGCCTTCTTCACCTCGGCGAGATCGAGCGTTCCATCATTGTCGGTATCGAACATCTTGACCGCGTTGCCGGATGCCGCGAGGGCCGGACCGGACAGCAATGCAATCGTGAGCGCAAGCGCGACTGAGCGACGTGACATCATCGAAACCTCCTGAGAACCTCGATTCGAGCGGGATCGAAATGAGATAAGGCCACAAATGTGACCCGGTTCAAGCCGGAAATTACAACCTGCGCGCGCCACGACTCGCGCAAGCGGGCCGCGCCGACCCGGCCCGCTTGCGGCCCAGCGCTTCGCGTCGCGGAATTTTTCCAGCGCCTGCGCACAAGTGGGTGCTGGGCTGTCAGGTCTCCGTCAGGTCACCGGCATCCGGCGCCAGCATATCGGCGCCGGACTTGCGACTTTCGTATTGACGCGTTTTGTATTCGGGCGGAGTGTTGCTCCTGCAGCGTCAAAAGGCGCGCACATTGGGAGGAACGGATGAAACGCTTTGCGATGGCCGCGAGCCTCGTCATGCTTGCATCGACTTGTGCAAGCGCACAGACCACCGAGCAACTGGTCAAGGGCGCGACCGATACATCGAATGTTCTCAATTACGGGATGGGCTACAATCTGCAGCGTTTCTCGACGCTGAACCAGATCAATAAGGACACCGTCAAGAACCTCGTCCCGGTCTGGAACTACTCTTTCAACGATGATCGCAGCGAGGAATCGCAGCCGCTGGTGTACCAGGGCGTGATCTACGTGACCTCGCACAATGCGACCATGGCGGTGGATGCCAAGACCGGCAAGCAGATCTGGAAAACCAAGGTCGAGTATCCCGCCGAGACGCCGCGCATCGTCTGCTGCGGCATCATCAATCGCGGCGCCGCGCTCTACGACGGCAAGGTATACCGCACCACCCTCGACGCCAACGTGATCGCGCTGGACGCCAAGACCGGCAAGGAGTTGTGGCGGCAGAAGGCCGCCGACATCAAGGAAGGCTATTCGATGACGGTGGCTCCGCTGGTCGCCGACGGCGTCGTCATCACCGGCATCTCGGGCGCCGAATTCGGCACGCGCGGCTTCATCGACGGCTGGGATCCGGCGACGGGCAAGCATCTCTGGCGCACCCATTCGATCCCTTCCCCTGACGAGCCCGGCGGCGACACTTGGAAGGGCGACACCTGGAAGCTCGGCGGCGGCTCGACCTGGATCACCGGGTCCTACGATCCCGAGCTGAACACCGTCTATTGGGGCATCGGCAATCCCGGCCCGTTCAATTCGGCGGTCCGCCCCGGCGACAATCTCTACACCTGCTCCGTGCTGGCGATGGATCCGAAGACCGGCAAGATCAAGTGGCACTACCAGTTCTCGCCGAACAATCCGTTCGACTATGACAGCGTGGCCGAGATGGTGCTCGCCGACATGAACGTCGAGGGCAAGCCGACCAAGGTGCTGATGGACGCCAACCGCAACGGCTTCTTCTACGTGCTCGACCGCACCAACGGCAAGCTGCTCGCGGCCACCCCCTACGTGAAGGTCAACTGGGCCACCGGAATCGATATGAAGACCGGACGTCCGATCGAGACCGACATTTCGAAGGACGCGCGCGAGGGCAAGAAGGTCACCGTCTATCCGTCGATCCTCGGCGGCAAGAACTGGGAGCCGATGTCGTTCAATCCGCAGACCGGCCTGGCCTATGCCAACACGCTCGCCTTCGGCGGCAGGTACAAGACCGAGCCCGTCACCTTCAAGCAGGGTGAATGGTATCTCGGCATGGATCTGACCGATCTCTGGGAGTACGGAGACGGCCCGCGCGGCCATCTCAAGGCGATCGATCCCCTGACCGGCAAGGCGAAATGGGAGGCACCTGTCGACATCCCGCGCTTCTCCGGCGTGCTGTCGACCGCAGGTGGCGTCGTGTTCACGGGCGCGCTGACCGGCGAGTTCGAGGCCTTCGATGCCGACACCGGCAAGAAGCTCTGGCAGTTCCAGACCGGCTCCGGCATCGAGGGGCAGCCGGTGACCTGGCAGCAGGATGGGGTGCAGTATGTCGCAGTGACAAGCGGCTATGGCGGCGTCTACTCGCTGTTTTCCGGCGACGAACGACTGGCGCAGATTCCGCCCGGCGGCTCGCTGTGGGTTTTTGCGGTCAAGCAATAACCACGACACGATGCTGAAGCAGATATCTCACAAGACGGCGGCGATGTTCGCCGCCGTCGCGGTGTTGACGGTCGCGCTTGCGGCGACCGTTCGCGCCGCGGACGATGCAACCGGCAATCCGCTGCAGGCGCAGATCGACCATGGCAAGTCGACCTATGCCGAAAGATGCTCGCACTGCCACGGCCCGAACTTGATGAACTCCGGCACCATTACGCCGGACCTGCGCGCCATTCCCGACGACAAGACGCGCTTCGTCACCACGGTGAAGAATGGCAAGAACAACAAGATGCCGCCCTGGGGCGACATCCTCAGCGACGACCAGATCGGCGACCTCTGGGCCTTCATTTCGAGCCGGAGGAAGCCATGAGGCGTCGGCTCGCCGCGTGGAGCGTTGCCGCGATCCTCGCCGCGGCGCCTACGCTCGCGCACGCGGCGGAGGATCCGCTGAAGGTCTGTCTCGACGAAGACCGGCCGCCGCTCTCGGTGCATCAAAAGGGCAAGCCGGATGCGGGCTTCGACGTACTGCTGGCGCAGGCGATCGCGGAACGGCTGGGACGGGCTCTGACGATCCAGTGGTTCGAGAGCAAGCTCGATGAGGATTCCAGCCCACAGCTCGAGGCCAATGCGCTGCTCTCGGACGGGCGCTGCGCACTGGTCGGCGGCTACGCACTGACGCAGGACTCGCTCGTCAAGCCCGGCATGAAGACGGCGCGTCTGCCGGATTTCGCCGGCGCCACGCGTGACGACCGGCGCCGCCGCGTCGCGATCGGCGTGCTCGCACCGAGCCGGCCTTACCTCTATTCCCCGATGACGGTGGTGCTCGGACCGAAGGCGAAGGGCCGCAAGATCGGCGACATTGGCGATCTTGCCGGCCTTCGCCTCGTGATCGAAAGCGGCTCGCTCGGCGATGCCATCCTGATGACCTTCGACAAGGGGCGCCTGATCGACAATATCACCCATCTCGTGCCCGGCCGCGACGACCTGCTCGGCGCGCTCCAGCGTGGCGATCATGATGCGACGCTGATCGACCTTGCGCGCTTCGACGCCCATCGGGCCACGCACCCCGATACGGGGCTCACCGCATCCGGCTACTATTATCCGATCGGCGTCAATCGCGGCTATGTCGGGCTTGCCGGCAATCCCGCGCTGATCGAGGCCGTCAACACCGCGCTTGGGCAGCTTGCTGCCGAAGGCAAGATCGCCGAATTCGGCAAGCAGGCCGGCCTCACCTATCTGCCGCCGCGCGAGCCTGCGATCCTCGGCGATGTCTGGATGAAGATCATTCAGCAGTGATTGCCCGGCATTCCGGGCGCCGAACGGCAAGTCCGCAATCCATCTCTCGGCAGCGCAGCCCGATGGATTTCAGGCCGGCGAGCCGCGCTCGCATCCAGGAATGACCGGTGATGCGAGCAATGCGCCAATCTGTCTCGGCTGTCGCCGATGGCAGAGACGATCCGATGCAGTACCCTCGATGAAAATGCTGGAGGGAATCATGTCCGCAAAGCTCGATCGCCGCCACTTCGTCGCAGCCGGCGCCAGCGCATTCGCGATGCCTTTCGTCTCGCGCGCCGCCTCGGCGCAAGCTGCATGGCCGTCGCGGCAGATTCGCATGATTTGCAGCTATCCCGCCGGCGGACAGACCGACCTGCTGGCGCGCGCCTATGGCGAATTCATCGCCAAGCAGATCGGAAAGACCGTCGTCATCGAGAACAAGCCCGGCGCCTCCGGCGCAATCGGCACGGCGGAGGTCGCCCGCGCCGAGCCCGACGGCCACACCGTGCTATGCTCGATCTCGACCACCTACATCATGAACCGGGTGGTGATGAAGAATCCCGGCTACGACATGGACAGGGATCTGACCCTCGTCAGCGTGATTCCCGGCGCCGGCCTGTTGCTGGTCGCGAACCCCAAAACCGGCGTCGAGACCTTGGAGGATTTCGTCGCCTTCGGGCGCAAGAGCGGCAAGGTGAACTTCGGCACCTACAGCGCGGGATCGGCCCCGCACATGACGATCAACGAGCTCAACAAGCAATACGGTCTCTCCATCGAGCCGGTGCACTACCGCGGCGAAGCCCCGATGTGGACTGGCATGCTCGAAGGCACGCTCGATGCCGCGATGGGCAGCTATACGGCGGCGCAATCGGTCCTGCAAAGCGACCGCGGCACCGTGTTCGCGGTGCATTCGAAGAAGGTCGACGCGATCCCGACCGTGAAGACGCTCCCCGAACAGGGCGCGACGTCGAAATTCTTCACCGTGAGCGGCTTCACCGGCTGGGCGGTGCCGAAGGCGACACCGCAGCCGGTCGTCGACCGGCTAGCCGAGCTCTGCGTCGCGGCCAACAAGGATCCGAAGGTGAAGGAGGTTCTCGCGACCTTCGTGCTCGAACCGGCCTTCGGATTCAAGGAAACCAATGCGCTGTATCAGCGCGAATTGCCGGTCTGGATCGAGAGCGCAAAGTCGCTCGGCCTCGAGCCGGCCTGAATCGGAGGCAAGGCGCGGTCGCGCTCACGGCGCTGGCTTCGGACCAAAGCCTAGTGTCGGAAATGTACTTTCGCGCTATGATTGTGCGGCGCCGGCTCGCCGGCGCGAACGAGAAGGGCCGATCCCATGACACCGGATGGCGTCGCCGTAGCCGTCATGATCATCCTGCTCTTTCCGATGGGCTATTTCACATTGGCTTCGCCCGCCTTCCTGCTGGTGAAGCTGGATATTGCGCCCGTCGCCCAGCTGCTGCGCGGAATGTTCAATGCCCACTTTCTGGTGATGCGTGTTGCCGGAATCATCGGAACGATAGCCTTCCTGCTCGACGGTCGCCTGATCGCCGCGGCGGGCGTTGGTCTGCTTGCAGCCTTGACGATGTGGGGACGCCGCAGATTCCTGCAACGCATGGACGACCAGCTCAGCGCGACGGAAGCCGGCGATACCGAGGCCCCGCGTCGGCTGCGCCGGCTGCATTGGAGCGGAATGCTGGCGAACGCGGTGCTGCTTGCCGTTCTCCTGGCCAGCATTCCCTATATCGCCGTGTCGGCTTGACAGACCTCGCATCACGGCCGGCACAACATTGCCGGCGACGGCCGCAGCGCGCCTAATGCTCGCCCGAACTCGCGGTGCCCTGCTGCGCCTTGTGGATCGAGGACGGCACCACGCCAAAGTATTTCCGGAACACGCGGCTGAAATGCGATGAGCTGGAGAAGCCCCAGGAGAACGCAACGTCTGTGATGGTCTTGCCGGCGTGGGCCTCGAGCTCCTGACGGCAGTTCTGCAGGCGGGCCTGCCAGATGTAGTCGCTCACCGTGGTGCCGCGCTCGGAGAACAGCATGTGCAGATAGCGCTTGGAGCAGCCGAGCTCGGCCGAGATCTGGTCGATGCACAGATCCGGATCGCGCAAGTGCTCGCGGATGAAGAACTGAGCCCGCACATACATCGCCTCCGGCCCAACACGGTCCAACATCGTGTCGGCCTCGCGTAGCGGTAGCAGCAGGAGGTCGATCAGCGAATCTGCAACGCCGACCGCGCTGTTCGCCGACAGCTTTGCCGCCTCGTCGAAAGTCGCGTGAACGAAATCATGGGCGATCCGCCCCGTCCCGGTCTTCGCCGACAATTTGCACGCCGGCATCCGCTGCGAGGGAAAGCCGCGGTCGCGCAGCAGTGCCTTGGGCACAATCACCACGTCGTGGCGCGTGAAGGCCGGGCTGATGATCGAATGCGGGCAGGAGACGTCGTAGGCGATGATGTCGCCCGGGTTGATTTCGATGTGGCGGCCTTCTTGCTCGAAATAAGACACGCCGTAGGTCTGGAAGTGGATCTTGATGTAGGGGTGTTCATTGGCCTTGGCACGCGCCAGCGTGTGCGCGATGCGATGCTGGCTCACCTCGATCTGACAGAGCTTCAGGCGCGAGACGGTGGTGTAGTCGATGCGACCTTCAAGCGAGGACGCCTCCAGCGGATCGACGTCGAAATGGCCGCACAGGCTCGTCAGACCATCGATCCAGCTCTGGATCTGCCGCTTCGGCGTGAGCCCGGTCGTCGAGAGCGTGTGAATGGTGTCGGACATTGATCCAGCCACTGGTTTGATCCGGAGATTCGACGCGAATCGCGACCAGCGCTGCGGAGCCCTCAGCCGTGATTGCGTGACGTTTACCTCAAACTTGGGCGGTCTATTGGAACTGCACCTCCGTTCCATTGCCACCTTTGAAACTTAATCCTCCGCCTTAGTTGCAGCGCCGTCAAGGGGAACCTAGGCGCAGACGGCGGCGCGGGCCCCCGCGGAAACCGCTGAATTCGCTACTGCAAAATCAAAATCTTCGCGCCCGTGCGCTGTCGAGCAAACCGGCTTCTCTCTTGGGCAAGTTTCCCGTTGACGAAGTCGTTAGGGATTGCGGCAGGAACAACAAGAACGGGCCGCTCCTGCACGCGGACCCGTGGCTCTCATCAGGAGGAGGAAACAGCACAGCATCGTTTCTGGTCTCGATCGTGACCGCCCTGCACGAGCAGACGCCGGACGAAAAGCCCGGCGATTGAGCAATGCTTCGGAAACAATAAACGACCAACGGAGGAATTAACTATGCGCAAGGTGCTACTGGCGACCTATCTTGGCTCCGCGGCGGCTCTCGCCGTCGGCAGCGCCTCAGCCAATGACGAGCTGATCAAGATGTCGCAGAACCCGAAAGACTGGGTGATGCCCGCGGGCGACTATGCCAATACCCGCTATTCCAAGCTGAACCAGATCAACGCACAGAACGTCGGCAAGCTCCAGGTGGCCTGGACCTTCTCGACGGGCGTGCTGCGTGGCCACGAAGGCGGGCCGCTGATCATCGGCAACATGATGTACGTCCACACCCCGTTCCCGAACAAGGTCTACGCTATTGACCTTTCGAACGAGAACAAGATCGTCTGGAAGTATGAGCCGAAGCAGGATCCGAACGTCATCCCCGTGATGTGCTGCGACACCGTCAATCGCGGCCTGTCTTACGGCGACGGCAAGATCATCCTGCATCAGGCCGACACCAATCTCGTGGCGCTCGACGCCAAGACCGGCCAGGTAGCTTGGTCGGCGACCAACGGCAATCCTGCGAAGGGCGAGACCGGCACATCGGCCGCGCTGGTGGTCAAGGACAAGGTCCTGGTCGGTATCTCCGGCGGCGAGTTCGGCGTGCAGTGCCACGTCACCGCTTACGATCTCAAGAGCGGCAAGCAGGTCTGGCGCGCCTACTCCGAAGGTCCGGATGACCAGATCAAGTTCGATCCGGCCAAGACGACGTCGCTGGGCAAGCCGGTCGGACCGGACTCCAGCTTGAAGACCTGGCAAGGCGATCAGTGGAAGATCGGCGGCGGCTGCACCTGGGGCTGGATCTCCTATGATCCCGCTCTGAACATGGTCTATTACGGGTCGGGCAACCCCTCGACCTGGAATCCGAAGCAGCGTCCGGGCGACAACAAATGGTCCATGACCATTTTCGCGCGCGACGCGGACACCGGTATGGCCAAGTGGGTCTATCAGATGACGCCCCACGACGAGTGGGACTATGACGGCGTTAACGAGATGATCCTCACGGATCAGCAGATCAATGGGCAGCCTCGCAAGCTCCTGACCCATTTCGACCGCAACGGTCTCGCCTACACCATGGACCGAGAGAACGGCGAACTGCTGGTCGCCGAAAAGTACGATCCGAAGGTGAACTGGACCTCCGGCGTCGACATGAACAAGAGCTCGCCGACCTATGGCCGCCCGAAGGTGCTCGACGCAGCTTCGACCGACAAGGCGGGGGAGGACGTCAACGTGAAGGGCATCTGCCCGGCCGCGCTCGGCACCAAGGACGAGCAGCCGGCAGCTTACTCGCCCGACACGCAGCTGTTCTACGTTCCGACCAACCACGTCTGCATGGATTACGAACCGTTCAAGGTGAGCTACACCGCGGGCCAGCCCTATGTGGGTGCGACGCTCTCGATGTATCCGCCGCAGGGTGAAAGCCACATGGGCAACTTCATCGCCTGGGACGGCAAGACCGGCAAGATCGTCTGGTCGAACAAGGAGCAGTTCTCGGTCTGGTCGGGCGCACTCGCAACCGCCGGCGGCGTGGTGTTCTACGGCACGCTCGAAGGCTACCTGAAGGCGGTCGATGCCAAGACCGGCAAGGAGCTCTACAAGTTCAAGACTCCCTCCGGCATCATCGGCAACGTCACCACCTATGAGAACAATGGCAAGCAATACGTTGCCGTGCTCTCCGGCGTGGGTGGCTGGGCCGGCATCGGCCTGGCGGCAGGTCTGACCGATCCGACCGCCGGTCTCGGCGCGGTGGGTGGCTACGCGGCTCTCAGCAACTACACGGCGCTGGGCGGCACGCTGACCGTGTTCTCGCTGCCGAACTAGGCCCATTCAGCATCGCTCCGGCGCGTGGCTCAACTCCACGCGCCGGCTCGTCTCCACCGAACGCCTTCGAGGACAATCTCTTGCGTAAAATCTGCTCTGCCATTGCTGTGATGATCTTCGTTGTGTCCGGAGGAGCTGCGGTCGCGGAAGGTCCGGGTGACCCGACCGCGGTGAAGAAGGAAGACGACGGGAAGTGGCTCGATAAAGAAGGAAACCCCACCTACAAGATTTCAGCCGACGGCACCGTGGACTGGTTCACCTATTCTGGATACCGCCGCTATCATTCAGACTGCCACGTGTGCCACGGACCGGACGGGATGGGATCCACCTACGCACCGGCGCTGAAGGATTCTGTCAAGTCGATGAGCTATGGCGACTTTCTCGGCGTGATCGCCTCCGGCCGCAAGAACATCTCGACGGCGCAGGAGAACGTCATGCCGGCCTTCGGCGACAACCCGAACGTCGCTTGCTACATGGACGATCTCTACGTCTATCTGCGCGCCCGCTCCACCGAAGCATGGGGCCGCCAGCGTCCCGCCAAGAAGGAAGAGAAAACGGACGCCTACACCAAGGCGGAAGATGCCTGCATGGGCAAGAAATGAAACTGCCAGGATTGCCGAGACGACTTCCTGGCGTCCTACGAGGGATTTGAGGAGTTTACGATGAAGACACGTGCCGCCGTCGCTTTCGAAGCCAAGAAGCCGCTCGAGATCGTCGAGGTCGACCTGGAGGGACCAAAGGCCGGCGAAGTCCTGGTCGAGATCAAGGCCACCGGCATCTGCCATACCGACGCCTACACGCTCGACGGCTTCGACAGCGAAGGAATCTTCCCGTCGATCCTGGGTCATGAGGGCGCCGGCATCATCCGCGAGATCGGTCCCGGCGTGACCTCGGTGAAGCCGGGCGACCACGTCATCCCGCTCTACACGCCGGAATGCCGGCAGTGCAAAAGCTGCCTCAGCCAGAAGACCAATCTCTGCACCGCGATCCGCGCGACGCAGGGCAAGGGCGTGATGCCCGACGGCACCAGCCGCTTCTCCTACAAGGGCAAGCCGATCTACCATTACATGGGCTGCTCGACCTTCTCGAACTTCACCGTGCTGCCCGAGATCGCCGTCGCCAAGATTCGCGAGGACGCGCCGTTCGACAAGAGCTGCTACATCGGCTGCGGTGTGACCACCGGCGTCGGTGCCGTCGTCAACACTGCGAAAGTCGAGCCGGGCGCCAACGTGGTCGTGTTCGGCCTCGGTGGTATCGGCCTCAACGTGATTCAGGGTGCCAAGATGGCCGGCGCCGACAAGATCATCGGTGTCGACATCAACGATTCCAAGGAAGATTGGGGCCGCCGCTTCGGCATGACCCACTTCGTCAACCCGAAGAAGGTCACCGGCGACATCGTCCAGCACCTCGTCGGTCTCACCGACGGCGGCGCCGACTACACCTTCGACTGCACCGGCAACACCACGGTGATGCGCCAGGCACTGGAAGCCTGCCATCGCGGCTGGGGTACCTCGATCATCATCGGCGTCGCCGAAGCGGGCAAGGAGATTGCCACCCGCCCGTTCCAGCTCGTCACCGGGCGCAACTGGCGCGGCACCGCTTTCGGCGGCGCGCGCGGCCGCACCGACGTGCCGAAGATCGTCGACTGGTACATGAACGGAAAAATCCAGATCGACCCGATGATCACCCACACGCTCAAGCTCGAAGAGATTAACAAAGGTTTTGACCTCATGCATGAGGGCAAATCCATCCGTTCCGTCGTCGTGTTCTAGCTCACAGCCATCACCCCAGGAGGATCGACCCATGACTGTTGCACTCCATCCATTGATCGACAACGGCATCAAGCAAGGCAGCGGCAACTTCGCCGGCGGCACGCTGGTCTGCAAATGCAAGGACCAGCCGGTGAAGGTCGGCATCAAGGGCGACGTCGCGCACAACCACGCCTGTGGCTGCACCAAGTGCTGGAAGCCGCATGGCGCGACCTTCTCGGTCGTCGCCGTGGTGCCGCGCCAGAACGTCACCGTGCTCGAGAACGGCGACAAGCTCCAGATCGTCGATCCCTCCGCGGTGATCCAGCGCTATGCCTGCAAGGCCTGCGGCACCCACATGTACGGCCGGATCGAGAACAAGGGCCATCCGTTCTACGGCCTGGACTTCATCCATCCCGAGCTGTTCCAGGAGGAGGGCTCACAGGCGCCGCAATTCGCCGCCTTCGTCTCCTCGGTGATCGAATCGGGCGTGAAGCCGGAGCAGATGGCGGGCATCCGTTCGCGGCTGAAGGAGATCGGACTGGAGCCCTATGACTGCCTGTCGCCGGCACTGATGGACGCGATCGCGACCCACGTGGCGAAAGCCAAAGCCGCCTAAGCAAGGCGCCTGAGCAGGGCCGCCGCGCCTTCGCCCAGACTTCTGTCGGTCCGCTGGCGTCCACCAACGCCAGCGGACCGGCCGGTCCCGTTCCGGGACCATCACGGCGATCCCGCCGCTTCTGCACCACGCGTATGTGAGGGCCATCAGCTCCTCAGTCCTGGTCTCTGAATGACTGCGCAGGGCCGCCGGCTTCCTGTTTGAAGTTCGCGGTACTTGCGTTTCTCCCTCCCTCGACTGAGGCACCCTGCTTCGTCCGTACAGTCTTCTGGCGGACGAAGCTTTTTTTGGTTGCGCCCGTTTCGCAAGCGCGCGGCATCAAGCCGCGCCCTGCTTTTGACAAACCATCGATGCAATCTTTTCCCGGTGAGAACACTCGGCTGTGAACGCCGGGCCGGCGTGACCTCTGCTACGATCGCGTCGTCACGATGCCGCGCGAAATGCAATCAATTAAGAACAAAACGGGAGGTATCGAGCACATCCGGACATTGCGATTCGTATTCCTGCCGCCCGCTGGGATCTGCCCGTGCGGGATGACGGGCCGGGATGCGGCAGCACGACGCAACCGGCATTGCGCTCCGGCGGCGTCAATGGGTTTTGAATTGAACATGCTTATGAAGAGCGAGGGACGATCATGATCAAGGTGAAGATCAACGGCCAGGAACAGAGCTGGGACGGCGACCCGGATCTCCCGCTACTCTGGTTCCTGCGTGACGAAGCCGGACTGACCGGCACCAAATACGGCTGCGGCCAGGCCCTGTGCGGCGCGTGCACCGTCATCGTCGACAAGGAGGCCGTCCGCGCCTGCATCACGTCGATCAACGACGTCGCCGGACGCGAGGTCACGACGATCGAGGGACTGCACACTAACGGCGATCACCCGGTGCAGAAGGCCTGGCGCCAGCTCAACGTGCCCCAATGCGGCTTCTGCCAGGCCGGCCAGATTATGCAGGCCGCGGCACTGTTGATGGACAATCCAAAGCCCTCGCACGACCAGATCCGCGAGGCGATGTCCGGCAACATCTGCCGCTGCGGCTGCTACCAGCGCATCGAGAACGCCGTCCATCTCGCATCGACGGGAGTGTGACATGAATTTCATCGACAATCCCCGCAAGCTTCGCGGCTTCGAAAAGCACGTCAGGGTCGAGAAGGTCTCGCGCCGCAGCATTCTGAAGGGCCTCGGCGTCACCGGCGGCTTCGTGCTTGCCGCCCCCGTGATGTCGCGGCAGGCCTTCGCCTATGAAACCGGTGCCGGAAAGATGCCGCATGGCGTCGTGGTCGATCCGCGCGTGTTCGTTTCGGTCGCGCCGGACGGCATCGTCACCATCGTCGGGCACCGTTCGGAAATGGGCACTGGCGTGCGCACCAGCCTGCCGCTGATCGTGGCCGAGGAGATGGAAGCCGATTGGACCAGGGTCAAGGTGCAGCAGGCCCATGGCGACGAGGTCAAGTACGGTAACCAGGACACCGACGGCTCGCGCAGCACGCGGCATTATTTGATCCCGATGCGTCAGATCGGCGCCTCCGCCCGCACCATGCTGGAGCAGGCCGCGGCGAAGCGCTGGGGCGTACCGGCGACCGAGGTGAAGGCCGTCAATCACGAGATTGTCCACAGCGCCAGCGGCCGCAAGCTCGGCTTCGGGGAGCTCGCCGCCGATGCGGCCAAGGAGTCGGTGCCGAGCATCGAAGGCCTCAAGCTGAAGGACCCCAAGGATTTCCGCTATCTCGGCAAGGGTCAGATCGGCATCGTCGATCTCCACGACATCACCACCGGCAAGGCAGTTTATGGTGCCGACGTGCGGCTGCCCGGCATGAAATATGCCGTGATCGCCCGCCCGCCGGTGACCGGCGGCAAGCTGGTCTCGTTCGATCCCGACGCGGCGCTGAAGGTCCCCGGCGTCGAAAAGGTGATGCAGGTGCGCGGCTGGCCGTGGCCGTCGAAGTTCCAGCCGCTCGGCGGCGTCGCCGTGATCGCGCGCAACACCGGCGCGGCGATCAAGGGCCGCGACGCGCTAAAGCTCGTGTGGGACGACGGTCCCAACGGTAAATACGACTCCGTCGCCTACCGCAAGGAGCTCGAGGAGGCGTCGCGCAAGCCCGGCCTCGTCCTGCGCAAGGAGGGCGATGCGGACGCCGCCTTGAAGAGCGCCGACAAGGTCATTGTCGGCGAGTACTACATCCCCCATCTCGCCCATGTCGCCATGGAGCCGCCGGTGGCGGTCGCCGACGTCAAGGGCGACAAGGCGGAGATCTGGGCGCCGGTGCAGAGCCCCGGCGGCACCCGCGAGGACGTCGCCAAGACGCTCGACATTCCCGAGCAGAACGTGACGGTCAATGTCACGCTCCTCGGCGGCGGGTTCGGACGCAAGTCGAAATGCGACTTTGCGCTCGAGGCCGCGCTGCTCTCCAAGGAGCTCGGTGCACCGGTCAAGGTGCAGTGGACGCGCGAGGATGACATCCATAACGGCTTCCTGCACACCGTCTCGGTCGAGCGGATCGAAGCCGGCCTCGACAAGAGCGGCAAGGTGATCGCCTGGCGCCACCGCAGCGTGGCACCCAGCATCGCCTCGACCTTTGCCGCCGGCACCGTGCACCAGGCGCCGTTCGAAATCGGCATGGGCCTCGTGGACATGCCATTCGAGATCGCCAACATCTCCTGCGAAAATCCGGAGGCGGCCGCGCATACCCGCATCGGCTGGTTCCGCTCGGTCTCGAACATCCCGCGTGCCTTCGCGGTGCAATCGATGGTCGGCGAGATCGCGCAGGCGACCGGCCGCGACCAGAAGGAGACCCTGCTCGCGCTGATTGGCAGCCCGCGCATCGTCAAGCCCGAGGTGAAAGACCTTTGGAACTACGGCGAACCCCAGGACAGCTACCCGATCGACACCGCGCGCCTGCGCAAGGTGGTCGAGCTGGTCGCCGAGAAGGGCGAATGGGGCCGTCAGGTCCCGAAGGGCCACGGCCTGGGCATCGCCGCGCACCGCAGCTTCGTCAGCTACATCGCGACGATTGTCGAGGTCGCGGTCGACGACAAGGGCAAACTGACGGTGCCAAGGGTGGACACGGCGATCGATTGTGGCACCTATGTCAACCCCGAGCGCATCGCCTCGCAGATCGAGGGCGCAGCGATCATGGGGCTGAGCCTTGCCAAATATGGCGAGATCACCTTCAAGGACGGCAAGGTCCAGCAGAAGAACTTTGACGACTTCCAACTCGTCAGGATCGACGAAGCTCCCGCAGTGACCAACGTCCACATCGTGCCGCCCGGACCCGACACGCCGCCCAGCGGCGTCGGCGAACCCGGCGTTCCGCCGTTCGCGCCGGCGCTGATCAATGCGATTTTCGCCGCGACGGGAAAACGTATCCGCTCGCTTCCGATCGGCAAGCAATTGGAGGCCTAGCGGGGAACGCAATACGGCTCACACCGTTGCCATCGATCTGACAGGAGCAGATCGATGACTAACATCTCAAAGGCGCTCGCAGTCTCGCTGTCGGGCGCCTTTCTTTTGACGAGCGCCGGCGCATTCGCCCAGAGCAGCACCAGCCCGCCGACAACAGCGACGCGCCCCACCACGCCGGACCAGAACTCGCTTCCCAACGCCAACGCCCCGCCCGCCTCGACCACCCAGACCACCGGGCAACACAATCCTGATCCGAAGGTTCGGGAGATGAACCAGAAGGAGAAGGACAAGGTCGAGCGCGAGGGGAAGTAGTTTTATCTGACGGCTGCGCATGGACCCCTTGCGGAGAGGGCAGCGACGCTGGCCATCACGATCTCGCTTGTGGGTGAGGGGTTTGTCTCCACGCCAATCTCGCGATGAGTGCGCGTGAATAGAACCCCTCATCCCGGCGCGCGCAATTCGCGCGCCACCTTCTCCCACAAGGGGAGAAGGAAGATACAAAAATGCGGCGGACGTTGCCGTCCGCCGCATTCGCCACCCCCCTGCTGCTCCGCCTTTTCGATCCGCCCGCGGAGCTATTTCTTGAGCGCGAACACCCAGATCACGCCGCCCTGCGGCACGTTGGCTTCGATGCCGATGTTATTGGTCGCAAGCGCATCCTGGATGCGCTGAGCGTCCACACCCCATCCGGACTGGATCGCGATGTACTGCGTGCCGTCGATCTCATAGGAGACCGGCATGCCCATGATGCCGGAGTTGGTCTTCTGCTCCCACAACAATTCGCCAGTCTTGGCGTGGAAGGCGCGGAAGTTACGGTCGTTGGTGCCGCCGACGAAGACGAGATCGCCTGCGGTCGCCGTCACCGAGCCGAACAGCTGCGACTTCGGGAAGTTGTGCTGCCACACCTTCTTGCCCGTCGCAGGATCCCAGGCCTGGAGCTCGCCGAAATGATCCGCGCCGGGCTTCGTCTTGAGGCCGATATCCTCCGGCTTGGTGCCGAGCCAGAGCTCGCCAGGCTTCAGCGCGACCTTCTCGCCGGTGAATCCGCCGCAGAAATTCTCGTTGGCAGGCACGTAGACGAGGCCGGTCTTCTGGCTATAGGCCGCCGACGGCCAATCCTTGCCGCCCCACAGTGAGGGGCAGAACTCCACGCGCTTGCCGATCACCGGCTTGTGCGCGGGATCTACGATCGGCTTACCGCTCTCGGGTTCGATGCCCTTCCAGACATCGGTGGAGACGAACGGCCAGCCGGCGACGTAGTTGATCTTGGTCGGCGTGCGCTCGAGCACCCAGAAGATCGCGTCGCGTCCCGGATGGACCAGGCTCTTGATGTTGCGGCCATCACGCTGCAGGTCGATCAGCATCGGCGCCTCGACCTCGTCCCAATCCCAGGAATCGTTCTGGTGGTACTGGTGATAGGTCTTGATCTTGCCGGTGTTGGGATCGAGCGCGAGCACCGAGGAGGTGTAGAGATTGTCGCCGGGATGGGTTTCGCCAGGCCATGGCGCGGCATTGCCCACACCCCAGTAGATCGTCTTGGTCTCCTTGTCGTAATTGCCGGTCATCCAGGCCGAGCCGCCGCCGTTTTTCCAGTCGTCGCCCTGCCAAGTGTCGTGACCGGGTTCGCCTTCGCCGGGAATGGTGTAGGTCCGCCACAGCTCCTTGCCGTCCTTGGCATCGTAGGCGGCGACATAGCCGCGCACACCGAACTCGCCACCGGAGCCGCCGACGATGACCTTGCCTTCGACGATCAGCGGCATCAGGGTCATGTACTGGCCCTTCTTGTAATCCTGCACCTTGGTGTCCCACACCACCTTGCCGGTCTTGGCGTCGAGCGCGACGACGTGGTCGTCGGTGGTGGCGAGATAGAGCTTGTCCTCCCATAGGCCGACGCCGCGGCTGGTCGGATGCAGCTGGAACAAATCGTCGGGGAGTTGCCGCTTGTAGCGCCAGTATTCGTCGCCGGTCTTCGCGTTCAGCGCGATCACCTGGCCCATCGGGGTCGCCACGAACATCACGCCGTTGTTGACGATCGGCGGCGCCTCGTGGCCTTCGACCACGCCCGTAGCGAAGGTCCAGACCGGCGTGAGGTTTTTCACATTCGAGGCGTTGATCTGGTCGAGCGGACTGTAGCCGTGCCCGTCATAGGTGCGCCGGTAGAGCATCCAGTTGCCGGGTTCAGGATTTTCCAGCCGTTGCGCGGTGACCGGAGAATAATTCTCGATCGGGCCTGATACAGCGGCGGTCGAGGCAAGACACGTGAAGGCGACGAAGCCGGACAGTAACCATTGCTTCCTGGTCATGGACGTTCCCCTTTTCAGCCATTTGAATTCTTGTTGTGAATTCTTGTCGTTCGTCCCGTCGTCCGCCCATCGGCGGATGCGGCCTCTCCTGACGCGGGCACGGCCCGCACTGTCCGTCATCCCGGCTGCGCGCCTCCTACCTTTCCGATGAAATTGCCGGCGACACTGAGCGAACCGTCAACGAGCGCCAGCGGCAGCGCCGCAAGCCGTCGCGGCGCCGGTCCGAACACGACCTGCGCGCCCTCGCGGGGATCGAATTCGGAGTTGTGACACATGCACTTGAACACCTCCTTGTCGCCGGCATCGCTCTTCACCCAGGCGGTGACGGGACAGCCCGCATGCGAGCAGATCGCCGAATAGGCGATGATGCCGTCGACGGCACGCGCACGAGTCTTCTCGTCGAGCTCGGTGGGATCGAGTTTGATGATCAGGATTTCGTTGAGGCGCGAGGCGCTCCGCACCACCGACGTGTTGGGATCCTTCGGCCAGGCATGGACCGGGGGCCCGCCGGCCGGCACATCGGCCGCAGTAATGAGTTTTCCCTCCTTGTCGCCTTCGGAGAAAACGAGCACATCGCCCTTCTGGGGCCGCTCGTCCGAGCCAGGTGGATCTTCACCTGCCCGCGCCGCTCGGGAACAGCCGAGACACGCGGTGGTCGCGAGCGCGCCAAGCAGCAGCGTTCGCCGCGTTTGCTCGATGCCCCCGTCGGCTTCAGGTTCCGCAATGGGTTCGGAGGGTGAGGAACAGGCGGTGGACGGTGCGCGCGACATGCCTACTAGCAGGCGCTGGAACTCTGCCAAAAACAAGGCGAAGAATCGGCGCTGCAGTGCATCAATATGGCTTTGCTCGCTTTGATTGCGCGACCATCAGCCCATTCAAAAGGATTTTCGCGATTTCAACGTCACATCGCGCGATCTGTATGATGATTTTGCAGATCAGACCGATGATGCTGGCATTGGTGCGCTGCGCTCTTCGTTGCGGAGCGCAAACGCGGAGCAGATCGCTCTAGAACCGGAGCACGTGGCGGGGCGATGCGATACGCCCTGCGACCGTCGCCGACGCCATTTCGAAACTGTCGGCGATGCGCCGTGCCTTGTCGATGAAGAGCGCGGCCGCCGCCGGCGGGCAGATCTCGCGCGCAGTCTGTTCGAACAGGTCGAGCCAACGGTCGAAGTGGTCGCCACTCAGCCTCAGCGGCAGATGCGCCCGCATCGGCGAACCATGATAGCGGCCGCTCATCAGAACGACCGATGACCAGAAATCCCTGAGCTTGGCGAGATGCTCGTCCCAGTTCTGGACGATCGCAAAAACCGGACCGAGCAGTGCGTCCTCGCGCACCCGTCCATAGAAACGGGTGACGAGTTCCCCGATCATCTCCTCGGTGATCCCGGTGCGCTCGATCGCATCCTGGGTCAGCAGGTTCCGCCGCGCAGCCGCCGCGTCGCGCTCGGCCTTCAGTCGATCCGACATGTCCTTCGTTATCCGTGCCGTTGTGCCCGCGAGCCGCCCGTTCGACATTGTCGGGCCAATTGCGCGCGGCGTCTTTGTCGCAGCGCAAATTGCGGGATCCGGCGGCGGACGCTGAACGTCCGCCGCTGATGCTTCATCAGGCGCTATAGGTGTAGAATCCCCGCCCGGTCTTGCGGCCGAGATGACCGGCATCGACCATCTCTTTCAGCAGCGGGGCTGGCCGATATTTAGGGTCGTTGAAGCCTTTGTAAAAGACCTCCATCACCGAAAGCATGGTGTCGAGGCCGACGAGGTCGGCCAGCGCCAGCGGCCCGATCGGATGGTTGCAGCCGAGCTTCATGCCGGCATCGATCTCTTCCGCCGTCGCGATTCCTTCCTGGAGAGCGAAGATCGCCTCGTTGATCATCGGACAGAGGATGCGGTTGACGGCGAAGCCCGGGCTGTTCTTCGCCGTGATCGCCACCTTGCCGACGCGCTTGGCGAAGTCGAGCGCCTTGGCGTGGGTGTCGTCGGAGGTTTGCAAGCCGCGGATCAGCTCCAGCAGGGCCATCACCGGCACCGGGTTGAAGAAGTGCATGCCGATGAAGCGGTCAGGGCGGTCGGTCGCGGCGGCGAGCTTGGTGATCGAGATCGAGGAGGTGTTGGTCGCGACCAGGGTGCGCGGCGACAGCGTCGCGCAGAGATCCTTCAGGATCTTGACCTTGAGCTCCTCGTTCTCGGTCGCCGCCTCGATGACGAGGTCGCAATCCGACAGCTTCGACCGGTCCGTGGTGCCGGTGATGCGTTTGAGCGTCGCCTCGCGATCGGCCCCCGACATCTTCTCCTTCTTGACCAGCCGCTCGAGGCTGCCGCCGACGGTCGAAAGTCCGCGGTTCACCGCAGCATCAGAAATATCGACCATCACGACCGAGAGCCCGGCCGCCGCGCAGACCTGCGCGATGCCGTTCCCCATCGTCCCTGCCCCGATGATGCCAACGGTTTGGATCATTGCGTCGTGTCCTTCATGCTTGGGGCCTGCCAGCATCGCTCCGGCCCGATCTGTTCCTGCACGAGGGTCTAGCACTGCCGAGCGGCGTGTGCGACCCGACTCTACCCCTCCTTACAGCATCCACGGGCGGAATAAAGCCGTCCACGGCCGCCGGGGGTCGGGCTTTTCCTGCCCGGAGTGCCGGATTCCGCGCCCTGCGGCCCTGACGGGTTTAGTGAAGTCTGACACGGGACGTTCGATCTCATATTTATCCAGAGCTTACCCCCACCCCTGGATTGCGACCTCTTGATTGTGGCAAGTGCAGCGTGCGATGGCCAACCGAGCATGTGCGTGGAGGACCCGGCCCGCCGCCGACGCGGGCCGAAGGCAGTCTGCTGAGGATGAAGGGTTTCGCGATGGACGTGATCGGGATCAGCGGCACCAGGCCGGCGCAACAGCGTCCGGCCGGATGAACGACTTCGCGCAATCCATCGCTGCCGCCTTCACGCTGATCGGCGAAGTCGACGCCGAACTGCTCGGCATCGTCGCCTTGTCGGTGCGCGTCAGCCTGACCGCCAGCATCGTCGCGCTGCTGATCGGTGCCCCATTCGGGGCCCTGCTTGCGATCACGCGCTTCCGCGGACGTCAGGTCATCATCATTCTGACCAATGCCTTGCTCGGTCTTCCGCCGGTCGTGGTCGGGCTCGCGCTCTACCTCCTGCTGTCGCGGTCCGGCCCGCTTGGGGCCGCCGGCTTGCTGTTCACGCCAACTGCCATGGTGATTGCGCAGACGCTGCTCGCGACGCCGATCGTGGTGGCACTGGTGCACCGGCCGGCCAGCCTGCTGTGGGCGGAGTACGGCGATCTGGCACGGATCGACGGACTGTCGGCGCTGCGCAGCATGGCACTCCTGTTCGCGTTGGGACGGACCTCGCTGCTGACGGCCTTTCTCGCGGCCTTCGGCCGCGCCATCGCGGAAGTCGGCGCCATCATCATCGTCGGCGGCAATATCCGGGGCTTCACCCGCACGATGACAACGGCGATCGCGCTGGAGACCAGCAAGGGCGACCTGCCGCTGGCATTGGGGCTCGGGCTGATCTTGCTCGCGCTCAGCGTCGCGGTGTCGACTATCGCGTTCCTGCTAGTGGGACGCGTTGGGGAAAAATAGCTGCTCGCCGCCCACCTTGTAGCCTGCGATCGCGTCCTGCGCCTTCGATGAGATGAGCCAGTCGATGAAGGCCTGCCCGTCCTTCACCTTGACGTTCGGATGCAAGGCCGGATTCACCAGCATGACGCCATACTGGTTGAACAGCCGCTTGTCGCCCTCGGTGAGGATGGCGAGCTCACCCCGGTTCTTGAACGAGAGCCAGGTGCCGCGGTCCGACACAAGATAGGCATTCGACGACGACGCCATGTTCAGCGCCGGTCCCATACCCTGGCCGATCTCCCGATACCAGCCGCCCTTGGCCCCATTGAGATCGACGCCCGCCTCCCTCCATAGCCTCAGCTCGGCCGCGTGCGTGCCGGACTTGTCACCGCGCGAGATGAACGGCGCCTTCGCCGCCGCGATCTTGCGCAGTGCATCAGTGACGTCCTTGCTGCCGGCGATCTGCGCCGGATCGCTCTTGGGACCGACGATGACGAAGTCGTTGTACATGACGTCGAAGCGCTTCACGCCCTGCCCCTCGGACATGAACTTGTCTTCGGCAACCCTGTCATGAACGAACACCACATCGGCATCGCCGCGCCGCCCGATGTCCAGCGCCTGGCCGGTACCGACGGCAACGACCTTCACGTCGATCCCGGAAGCCTTCGAGAACAGCGGCAGCAAATAGCCGAACAGCCCCGACTGTTCCGTCGACGTCGTCGAGGCCACGGTGATGGTGCGATCCTGCGCGAATGCGATGGTGGACCAGAGCAGAAGCGCTCCGATGGCGGCGATCTTTCTCATACGTACCCTCGAACAAGCAACGGGGTTCCTGAATAGCCACGAACGGACGAGACGGGAACCGCAAAAATTAGGTGCAACGCGAATTGATCCGAGGCGGCCGCCGACAAGCCATCGTCCAGGAACGTCGTCAGCACCGGCATGTTGTCTTCGGGCTGAAAGGCAAGGAGACTGCGATGAAGAAGATCATTTTGGCATCCGCGTGTGTCATGGCGCTGGCGACCGGGGGCGCATTCGCGCAGACACAACCCGCTCCAGGCGCATCCGGCCAGGGCGACGTCGGTCCCTCGTCGCGGGGGCCTGCGACCAAGGGCATGACGACGGGCCGTTCGTCGAACATGCAGAACGAGGCCACCGACAGCAAGGGCACACAACAGCCATCCGCAGGTGGCACCAATACGAATAACATGGGCAGCCAGGCCGGTGGCGGCGCTGGCTCCGGCGGCGGTGCAGGCTCCGGCTCCGGGCGATAGCCGCGAGAGGACGTTGCAGCTTCGCCTAGCCTGAAGATTCCCCGGGAGTTCGCTGCTACGCCGCGCCCCGGCGCGATCGTCATGACTATGCCAATGACCGCTTGTGCTGTTCAGTGAAATCAGCGATAGCGCGAGCTTTGAGATGCCGCCGACAATCACAATTAAAGGCACGGGCGGTTTCCGCCTCGTGTTCCGCAATTGGTCCCGCCTCGATTGACATCGGTGCGACGGCCGGGGCAGTTTTTTACATTGCTGGCGAATCAGCGATAGCCTCACGCCGGGTACCTCTTGGACAACTCCAGTGCTTTCGAGACTGATATCGTTGCTGCGCCGCATCCTTGCGGTGAATTGGGCGTTCACCCGGCTTCGGCCCCCGCCGCACAGCGGCAGCGTTGACGCTGCACCGGGTGCCGCAGATAGCCCAGCCCCCATCATCGACATTGCCGAAGCCGCTCCGGCTCGCGTCACCGACGTCAGCGCGGAGCCTTTGCATGACAATTCTGACCTCGCGGTCACGGCTCCGGTAGCCGAGAATGACACGGCTGTCTCTGTCGATGCGGAGAGCCCGTCGACCGGAATACGTGTGGAAGACGCTTCATCTCCGGAGACGCTGACAGGAGCCGAGGCGATCTCGACATTCCCGGCCGTCGAGGACGCTTCTGCTTCATCGGCCGACGTGGAGCACGATCCGGTTTTGGTTCCTGATCTCGTCATCGTCAGCGAGACGTGCTCTGAAGTCCCGGCGGCGGTTGAACCCGTCGTCGCAGCGAAGGTTTCGCTTTCGTCTGCCGAGGTCGAGACCCCTCTCACCAGCGACAAATCCTCGCCCAGCGCTTCCACGGCCGTCGCCGATCAAATTCCCGCCGTTGTCGTCGATACCATCAGCATTGCTGCGGACGTGCCTGAAACCAGGTCCGGCAGCGCCCCATGTGGCAGCGCCGAGATCGCGTCCGCCGCCGCAAATGATGCGCCGCTCGCCACAGCCGTCGCTACGGAGGTTCCCTCTGCCTGTTCGCTCGGCGCCATCACGAATATCGAGCCGGCTCCCGCTGTCGTGTCGGCTTCTCCGGAGATTCGCAGCGCACGGAAAGTTCGCGCTAGACCCGCAGAGCCCACCGATCGTGCCGCGCTGATCCGGCAGCGCTGGGCCGAAACCGGGATCAGGATGTGGAATCCGCGCCTGCACGGCACCGGCGATGCCACGCTCAACATCCAGGGCAGTGTTGGACTGCTGCCACCCGCGACCGGCGAGACGATGCCGCGCTACGACAAGCTGGAATTCAAGATGCTCGGCGGACAAATCATCTGCGAGGGCGTCACCGTCGAGGCGCCCGCGCATGCGAGCCAGCGCAGCTTCACCCGGCTCGCAGAGCCCAGCAAACACGATCGGGCCCGCGAGCCGGTGCGGGAGCGCCAGGCCGCTCTCGCCTGATCCTTTCTTCTGCGGCCGCCGGCGATGTGCTAGGTTGATGTCCCGACATGGGAGATCGCATATGCGCGCAAGGTCATTGTCTGTGGACCTGCTCGCCGCCTTCTGCATCTCGCAGCCCGCTCTCGCGGCCGGGAAATGGCCGCGTCATACCGCTGCTCCCGCCGCCGATCCAGCCACACCCTACAAGGCCGATCGGCTCTCGTCCTCGCGCAGCGAGACGATCCTCAACACGCCCGGCCAGACCACCGTGCTGACGCGGTAGGTCCTCGACGACATGAACGCGACGAGCCTCCGGGGCGCCATGCGCGCGACCGCCGGCGTGACGATCGGGCGCTAGGCTCTTGTGTGGCTTTCGGCCGGCCTGGCGCTGTTGCCGCGCGGCACATCAAACTTTCCAGACACGAAGCAGTTGCCCACGACGCCGGTCACGACGTAACTTGCGCACCGGTCGAGCCACACGATTTCCGCGCTCGATCAAGACGATAAGAACACTAATGGGAGGCAGACTATGAAGAGGCTCGCGGCCGCGCTGTGCGCGCTGGCATTGTTCGCAACTGACGCGCAGGCGCAGACCATCAAGGATTTCCTGGCCGCGGTCATGCAGAAGTGGACAGCGCCATTCGAGCCGTTTCAGCTCATCGGCAACATCTATTATGTCGGGACCGAAGGCATCGCCGTCTACGTCATCAAGACCCCGCAGGGCCTGATCCTGATGGACACGGCGATGCCCCAGTCAACCGGCATGATCAAGGACAACATCGCCAAACTCGGCTTCAAGGTTTCAGACATCAAATACATCCTCAACACGCATGCGCATCTCGACCACACCGGGGGTTTTGCCGAGATCAAGAAGGAAACCGGCGCGCAGCTCGTGGCCGGTGAGCGCGACAAGCCGCTGCTCGAAGGCGGCTACTATCCCGGCGACGAGAAGAACCAGGACCTCGCCTTTCCCGCGGTGAAGGTTGACCGCACGGTGAAGGAAGGCGACAAGGTCACACTGGGCGACGTCACGCTGACGGCGCATGCAACGTCCGGCCATTCGCCGGGCTGCACGAGCTGGGAGATGAGTGTCAAGGACGGCAAGGAGGACCGCGAGGTGCTGTTCTTCTGTAGCGGGACGGTCGCGCTGAACAGGCTGGTCGGTCAACCGACCTATCCCGGGATCGTCGATGATTATCGCGCGACATTCGCCAAGGCCAAGGCGATGAAGATCGACGTGCTGCTGGGGCCGCATCCGGAGGTCTACGGCATGCAGGCCAAGCGCGCGCAGATGAAGGACGGCGCGCCGAACCCGTTCGTCAGGCCGGGGGAGCTGGCGACCTACATCACCGGCCTTTCCGAGGATTTCGACAAGCAGCTGGCCAAACAGACCGCGGCACTGGAGAAGAAATAGCGGCCGTCTAGCATTGCCTTTGCCTCATCCTGCACAGCGATCGGCGAAGCAGAGACTGCGCCGCGACGGAGCCGCAGCCAAGGTCGCGATCTGACCGCAGCTAGGCCAGGCTCGGCAGATCGAGGCCGTTGGCGTGGGCGCACTCGATCGCGGTCTCATAGCCTGCATCGGCATGGCGCATCACGCCGCTGGCGGGATCGTTCCAGAGCACGCGCTCGATCCGCTTCGCGGCTTCCGGCGTGCCGTCGGCCACGATCACCATGCCGGCATGTTGCGAATAGCCGATGCCGACGCCGCCGCCGTGATGCAACGAGACCCAGGTCGCACCGCTGGCGCAATTGAGCAGCGCGTTGAGCAAGGGCCAATCCGACACCGCGTCCGACCCGTCCTTCATCGCCTCGGTTTCGCGGTTCGGGCTTGCCACCGAGCCGCTGTCGAGGTGATCGCGGCCGATCACGATCGGCGCTTTCAATTCCCCGCGCGCCACCATCTCGTTGAAGGCAAGGCCCAGACGATGGCGATCGCCAAGGCCGACCCAGCAGATCCGCGCCGGCAGGCCCTGGAACTTGATGCGCGCCTTGGCCATGTCAAGCCAATTGTGCAGATGCTTGTCGTCAGGCATCAGCGCCTTGACCTTGGCATCCGTCTTGAAGATGTCCTCGGGATCGCCCGAGAGTGCGGCCCAGCGGAACGGCCCGACGCCGCGGCAGAACAGGGGACGGATATAGGCGGGAACGAAGCCCGGGAAATCGAAGGCATTCTTCAGGCCCATGTCCTGCGCCATCTGGCGGATGTTGTTGCCGTAGTCGAGCGTCGGAATGCCCTGTGCGTGGAAATCCAGCATGGCCTTGACGTGCTCGACCATCGACGTCTTCGAGGCACGCTCGACCGACTTGGGATCGGACGCGCGCTTCGCCTCCCACTCTGCCAGCGTCCAGCCTTTCGGCAAGTATCCATTGATGGGGTCGTGCGCGCTGGTCTGGTCGGTGACGATGTCGGGCTTGACACCGCGGCGCACCAGCTCCGGGAAGATCTCGGCGGCATTACCGAGCAGGCCGACCGAGACCGCCTTCTTGGTCTTTCCCGCCTCTTCGATGATCGCAAGCGCTTCGTCGAGCGTTGCGGCCTGCCGATCGAGATAGCCGGTGCGCAGCCGCATGTCGATGCGGCTCGGCTGACATTCGACCGCGAGCATCGAGGCGCCGGCCATGGTTGCGGCCAGCGGTTGCGCGCCGCCCATGCCGCCAAGGCCGGCGGTGAGAATCCATTTGCCGGCGAGGCTGCCGCCATAGTGGCGACGGCCGACCTCGACAAAGGTTTCGTAGGTGCCCTGCACGATGCCCTGGCTGCCGATATAAATCCAGGAGCCCGCGGTCATCTGGCCGTACATCATCAAGCCCTTCCGATCGAGCTCGTTAAAATGATCGAGCGTCGCCCAGTGCGGCACGATGTTGGAGTTCGCGATCAGCACGCGCGGTGCGTCGGCATGGGTACGGAAGACACCGACCGGTTTTCCGGACTGGATTAGCAAGGTCTGGTCGTTTTCAAGCTTGCGCAAGGCCGCCGTGATCCGATCAAAACTCTCCCAGTCGCGCGCGGCCCTGCCAATGCCGCCATAGACGATGAGCTCGCTCGGCCGCTCCGCCACATCGGGATCGAGATTGTTCATCAGCATGCGCAAGGGCGCTTCCGTCAGCCAGCTCTTGGCGCTGATGTCGCTGCCGCGGGGCGCGCGGATGGTGCGGTCATTGTCCAGTCGGCGGTTCATGCGGACCTCTTATCAAGTCTCGGAAACGGATCGGATGGAAGTGCGGTAATCGCGATGGCCGGCAATGCGCCGGCCTCGATCAGTGCAGCTGCCTTGGCGAGATCGCCGGCCATGTAGCGGTCGGCACCGAGTGCGGGCACTTGCTCACGAAGCGCGGCAATGACGGCAGTGAGCGGCGCGCTGGTCGCATGCGGCGCACGAAGCGTGATGCCTTGGGCGGCGACCAGAAGCTCGATGCCGAGAATGGCGGCCAGATTGTCGGCCATGTCGGACAGGCGCCGCGCGGCATGCGCGGCCATCGAGACATGGTCCTCCTGGTTGGCACTGGTCGGGGTCGAGTCGATCGAGCAGGCGAGCGCCCGCTGCTTGTTTTCGGCATAGAGCGCGGCCGCCGTGACCTCGGCGATCATGAAGCCGGAATTGATGCCGGGGTCGGGCGTCAGGAACGGCGGCAGGCCGAAATTGAGTGCAGGATCGACCAGCGTCGCGATGCGCCGCTCGCTGATCGCGCCGATCTCCGACAGCGCGAGCGCAATCGCATCGGCGGCAAAGGCCACCGGCTCGGCGTGAAAATTTCCGCCGGAGACGATCTCGCGCGTCTCGACCAGTACCAGCGGATTATCGGTGACGGCGTTGGCCTCGATGACCAGCGTGCGCGCCGCCTGCGTGATCAGGTCGAGCACTGCGCCCGCGACCTGCGGCTGACACCGCAGGCAATAGGGGTCCTGCACGCGCTCGTCACCTTCGAGATGCGACAGGCGGATGTCGCTGCCGTCGAGCAGCGCTGTCAGCGTCGCCGCCGCGGCGATCTGCCCGACGTGGCCGCGCAGCGCCTGGATTTCGGGGCGGAACGGCGCCGTCGAGGCCATCGCCGCATCGACGGACAGCGCCCCCGTGACGAGCGCGGCGCGGGCGAGGCGAAATGCGCGCAGCACGCCCGAGATGGCGTAGGCGGTCGAGAACTGCGTCCCGTTGATCAGCGCGAGCCCTTCCTTAGGCCCGAGCGTCAGCGGCGCGAGTTCGGCGGCCTTTAGCGCTTCGGCGCCAGATACAATTTTCCCGTCAACGATCGCCTGCCCTTCGCCGATCATCACGGCCGTCATATGCGCAAGTGGTGCAAGATCGCCGGATGCGCCCACGGAGCCCTGCTGCGGCACCAGCGGATAGACACCCAGCGCCAACATGTCCTGCAGCTGCTCGATCAGCTCGCGGCGGACGCCGGAGGCGCCGCGGCCGAGCGAGACGATCTTCAGCGCCATCATCAGCCGCACGATCGATTCGGGTGTCGCCGGGCCGACGCCGCAGCAATGCGAGACGATCAGGTTGCGCTGGAGCAGCGCGGTCTGATCCGGCGGAATGCGCTTCGACGCAAGCTTCCCGAAGCCGGTGTTGATGCCGTAGACGGGGACATCCGCGCGCGCGGCTCTTGCGACGATCTCCGCCGCTGCTTCGACGCGCGCCCAAAACGAGGGATCGAGCACGACGGGCGCACCGTCGAGCACACGCCCGAGATCGTCGAGACTGACCGTCCCCGGTCTGACGACGATCGCTGTGTCTCGCTCCGTCACTGCCCCCTCCATACCCGCCCGTGCAGCGGATTGAAGCCGATCCGGTAGACAAGCTCGGCCGGCCGCTCGATGTCCCAGATCGCGAGGTCGCACCATTTACCGGCCTCTAACGTACCGCTCTCATCCAGCACGCCCAGCGCCCGCGCCCCCTCGCGCGTCACGCCGGCAAGGCATTCGGCCACTGTCATCCGGAACAGAGTCGCCCCCATGTTCATCGCGAGCAGCAGCGAGGTCAGCGGTGAGCTGCCGGGATTGCAGTCGGTCGCCAGCGCCATGTGGACGCCTAGCTTGCGAAACGTCTCGACCGGCGGCTTTTGCGTCTCGCGGATGAAGTAGAAGGCGCCGGGCAGCAGCACCGCTACCGTTCCGGCCTTGGCCATCGCGACGGCGCCGGCTTCATCAGTGTGCTCGAGATGATCGGCCGAGAGCGCGGAGAATTTCGCGGCAAGCGCAGCACCGCCGAGATTCGAGAGCTGGTCGGCATGGAGCTTGACCGGCAGTCCAAGTCCCCTCGCTGTCTCGAACACCCGCGCGGTCTGCCCGGCGGAGAACGCGATGCCTTCCATGAAGGCATCGACGGCATCGGCAAGGCCCGCCTTTGCGATCGCGGGCAGCATCTCTTGGCACACGAGATCGATGTAACCGTCCTTGTTGCCCTCCGCCTCCGGCGGCAGTGCATGCGCGCCGAGGAAGGAGGTGCGGATCGCAACCGGCCGCCGACCACAGAGGCTGCGCGCGGCGGCAAGCTGACGCATCTCGGTCTCGGTATCGAGACCATAGCCGGACTTGATCTCGACCGTGGTTGCGCCCTCGGCGATCAAGGCATCGAGCCGCGGCAGCGCGCCTGCGGCGAGCTCGGCCTCGCTCGCCTGCCGCGTCGCAGCCACCGTCGAGACGATGCCGCCGCCGGCGCACGCGATCTCCTCGTAACTCGCACCCTTCAGGCGCAGCTCGAACTCGTGCGCGCGGTTACCCCCATAGACCAGATGGGTGTGGCAATCGACGAGACCGGGCGTGATCCAGCGTCCCGCGCAATCGATCTTTTCCACCGCATCGGCATCCGCCGGAAAATCGGTCTGCGCGCCCGCATAGACGATACGGCCGCCGCGCGTGGCGATGACGCCCCGCTCGATCTCGCCAAGATCAGGACGGTCAGCTCGCATCGTGGCGAGCCGGGCGTTGTGCCAGATCCGGTCGAAGCGCTCTGCCATGCAACGGCCCCTTCGTGCGATGCTTGACTTATATGTCTAGACATATGATCGTGGGACGGTTCTGTCCAGCCGGCGTGTAATCATGACCCGACTGCATTTCGCCTCCGCGCTCCTGCCCTCGGGCTGGGCCAATGACGTGCAGGTGGTCGTCACCGCCGGCGCGATCGCGGCGGTGACGCCGGGCGTGGCCCCGGTAGCCGGCGACGAGCGCCACGCAATCGCGCTTCCGGGATTGGCGAGCCTGCACAGCCACGCGTTCCAGCGCGGCATGGCGGGTCTCGCCGAGCTGCGCGGCGATAGCACCGACACCTTCTGGACCTGGCGCGAGACGATGTATCGCTTCGCGCTGGCGATGACGCCGGACGACGTCGTGGCGGTTGCAACGCTGCTCTATATCGAGATGCTGGAGCAGGGTTTCACTCGCGTCGGCGAATTTCACTATCTCCATCATGATCGCGACGGCTCGCCCTACGCCGACGTCGGCGAGATGGCCGCGCGCATCGCACAGGCTGCCGAAGCTTCAAGCATTGCGCTGACGCTGTTGCCGAGCTTTTATGCGCACGGCTCATTTGGAGGCGCACCGCCGCATGCAGGCCAACGCCGCTTCATTTGCTCGGTCAATCAGTTCGCCGCCCTTATGGCCGCCTCGCGCAAGGCGATCAGCGGGTTGCCGGGCGCCAATATCGGCATCGCGCCGCATAGTCTGCGCGCGGTGACGCCTGACGAGCTCAAGTCGATCATTCCGCTTGCCGATGGCGGGCCGGTGCACATTCACGCCGCCGAGCAGGTGAAGGAAGTCGAGGATTGCCTGGCATGGTCGGGACGGCGACCTGTGCAATGGTTGCTGGAGCACGCGCCGGTCGATCAAAGCTGGTGCCTCATCCACGCCACCCACACGACGAATGAGGAAGTCATCGCATTCGCCAAGACCGGCGCGGTCGCGGGTCTCTGCCCGATCACCGAAGCAAGCCTCGGCGACGGCATCTTTCCGGCACGCGAATTCCTCGATGCCGGCGGCACGTTCGGTGTGGGCACCGATTCCAACGTGCTGATCGGCGTCGCCGACGAGTTACGCCAGCTCGAATATGGCCAGCGCCTCGAGCATCGCCAGCGTAACGTGCTCTCCAGCGGCGCCGGGCGCTCGACCGGACGCACGCTGTTTGATCATGCGCTCGCGGGCGGTGCACAAGCGCTGGCGCAGACGACCGTCGGCCTCGCGCCGGGAGCGCACGCTGACATCGTCACGCTCGACACGGCACATCCATCGCTGGCGGGACGCGCACGCGACGCCGTCATCGACGGCTGGATCTTCGCGGCCGACGGCGGCGCGGTCGATTGCGTCTGGGCCGGCGGCGACAAAGTGGTTGAGGGTGGCCGGCACAAGCTGCGCCAAGCCGCACGCGAGCGCTTCAAGGCCTCGGTCCGGAGGCTCGCCGCATGAGCCTCGCAACCGATGCGGCCGACAAGCCGACGCTCTACAAGCGAATCCGCGCCGATATTGAAAAGCGCATTTTGACCGGCGAATGGCCGCCCGGGCATCGCATCCCCTTCGAGCACGAGCTGGTCGCGCGGTACGGCTGCTCGCGCATGACGGTCAACAAGGCGCTGTCGGAGCTGGCGCAAGCCGACCTGATCGAACGGCGGCGGCGCGCCGGCTCCTTCGTGCGCCGGCCGCAGCATCAGTCTGCCGTGCTCAAGATCGCCGACATCCGTGCCGAGATCATCTCGCTCGGCCGCAGCTACGGCTACGAGCTGATCGGCCGCAAGCTGCGCACAGCGACCGCCGCTGACCGCGCCCGCCTCGGCGTCAAGAAGTCCGGCAAGGTGGTCGCGATCGCCTGCCGGCATAGCGCCGACAACGTGCCGTTCGCCGTCGAGGACAGGCTGATCGACCTTGCGTCCGTGCCGAACGCTGCGACCGCGGATTTCTCGCGCGAGCCGCCAGGCTCGTGGCTGCTCCACCATGTCCCGTGGACCGAGGCCGAGCATACCATCAGCGCCATTGTTGCGGATCATCGCGCGGCGAAGGCACTTGACATCGCGGTCGGCGCGCCCTGCCTCGTGATCGACCGCTATACCTGGCGCAGCGCGCGCACGATCACCGCGGTGCGCCTGCTCTATCCCGGTGATTCTCACCGCCTTGTCGCACGATTCAAGGGAGGCTGAGAGAATAATGGCGGCACAATTCCTGCAATGCTTCGGGCAACGGTCCAAATGGACCGACAAGGATCAACACGACGTCAATCCATCGATCGGCAAGAGGACGACAATCATGCGTAGTTCGAAAGTATTTGTGACACTCATTGCCCTCGCGGCCTCCACTCCGGTGCTCGCCGACATCAAGGTCGGCATCGGCATCTCCGGATGGACGGGCTTTGCGCCGCTGACGCTGGCGAAGGAAGCCGGCATCTTCAAGAAGAACGGCCTCGACGTCACCATCAAGAAAATCCCGCAGAAGGACCGTCACCTCGCGATCGCCTCCGGCGACGTCCAGTGCGCGGCAACGACCGTCGAGACCTGGATCTCCTGGAACGCCAACGGGGTTGCCACCAAGCAGATCTTCCAGCTCGACAAGAGCTACGGCGCCGACGGCATGGCCGTCCGCAACGACCTGGCCTCGATCAAGGACCTGAAGGGCAAGACCGTCGCGGCCTCCGCGCCTGGCACCTCGCCTTATTTCGCGCTGGCCTGGATGCTCAAGAAAAATGGCCTGTCGGTGAAAGACGTCACCGTCGTCAACCTCGAGCCGGCTGCGGCTGCGCAGGCCTTCGTCTCCGGCCAGAACGATGCCGCGATGACCTATGAACCCTATCTTTCGACCGTGCGCGCCGCGCCGGACAAGGGCAAGATCATCGCGACCACGCTCGACTACCCGATGGTCATGGACACTTTTGGCTGCACGCCGAAGTTCCTGACGGAGAATCCCAAGGCCGCCAAGGCGCTCGCCGACAGCTATTTCGAGGCGCTCGACATGATCGCCAAGGATCAGGCCAAGGCCTACGAGATCATGGGCGCCGATGTGAAGCAGACCGGCGAGCAGTTCGGCAATTCGGCGAAATATCTGCGCTGGCAGGACAAGGCCGCGAACCAGAAGTTCTTCGCCGGCGATTTCCTGACTTTCAACAAGGAGGCCGCCGACCTCCTGCTCGAAATCGGCATCATCAAGGCCGCGCCGAAGGTCGAGGACCTCTTCGACGCCAGCTTCATCAAGTAAACTTCTGCAAGTTGCCGGTTCCGCTGAAGCGCGGGACCGGCGCATGATCGGCTATTCGGATAGACAGTTTGATGCGTCCCCTGGATCCCGTGACATCGAAGCAACGCATGGCGTACGGCCTTGCATTCTTCGTGCTGTTCGTTGCCCTCTGGTCATGGGCAACGCTCGGCGGCCATGTTTCGAAGACCTTCCTCGCCAACCCGCTGACCATGGTGCAGGAAGGGTATGACCTGCTGGCCAAGCAGGGCTTCGTCTACGATATCGGCATGACGATCTGGCGCGTCGTCGGCGGCTTCGCCCTCGCCGCGATCATCGCGGTGCCGCTTGGCGTGCTCATGGGCGCCTACAAGCCGGTCGAAGCGTTCCTCGAACCGTTCGTCTCCTTTGCGCGCTACTTGCCTGCCTCCGCATTCATTCCGCTCCTGATCCTGTGGGCCGGCATCGGCGAGTTGCAGAAGCTGCTCGTCATCTTTATCGGCTCGGTGTTCCAGGTCATTCTGATGGTCGCCGTGACCGTCGGCGCGACGCGCCGTGACCTGGTCGAGGCGGCGTATACGCTCGGGGCCAGCGACCGCGGCATCATCCGCCGCGTGCTGCTGCCTTCCTCCGCGCCCGAGATCGCGGAGATCCTGCGGCTGGTGCTGGGCTGGGCCTGGACGTACGTCATCGTCGCCGAACTGATCGGCTCGTCCTCCGGCATCGGCCACATGATCACCGACAGTCAGGCGCTGCTCAACACCGGCCAGATCATCTTCGGCATCATCGTGATCGGATTGATTGGCTTGATCTCGGACTTCCTGTTCAAGGCGTTCAACGCCTGGCTGTTTCCGTGGAAGCTCGCATGACGACGCTCAAGATCGAACAGGTTTCGCGCACCTTCCCGGCACGGCACGGCAACGCGCCGACCAAGGCGCTGGAGCCGACCAATCTCATCATCGGCAACAACGATTTCGTTACGATTCTCGGCCCATCGGGCTGCGGCAAGTCCACCCTGCTCCGCATCGTCGCGCGCCTCGATCGCCCGACCAGCGGGCGCGTCACGCTTGACGGGCGCGAGGTGACCGGCCCCGGCGCAGATCGCGGCATGGTGTTCCAGTCCTACACGCTGTTCCCCTGGCTGACCGTGCGCGAGAACATCGCCTTCGGCCTGCGCGAGCGCGGCGTGCCCGAGGCGGAGCGCAACAGGATCGCCGATGCCTTCATCCGCCAGGTCGGACTGTCCGGCTTCGAGAACCACTGGCCGAAGCAACTCTCCGGCGGCATGCAGCAGCGCACCGCGATCGCCCGCGCGCTCGCCAACGATCCGAAAATCCTGTTGCTCGACGAGCCGTTCGGCGCGCTGGACAACCAGACCCGCGCCTTGATGCAGGAGATGCTGCTGGGAATCTGGGAGCGCGACCAGAAGACGGTGCTGTTCGTGACACACGACATCGAGGAGGCGATCTTCCTCGGTAGCCGCGTCGTCGTCATGAGCGCGCGCCCGGGCCGGATCAAGGCCGAGATCTACGTGGACCTGCCGCATCCGCGCTCCTACAAGATCAAGACCACGCCGGAATTCGTCCAACTCAAGGAGCGGCTGGTCGAGGAGATTCGCACAGAGGCGCTGAAGGTTGCCGAACATGCCTGACACCCGGCCCCGCGCCGACGGGAAGCGCGTCCTCGCCGACCTTAACGCGCTACGCGCCATCGGCGCCTACAAGACCGGCGTGCACAAGCCGACCTTCTCCGAGCCACACAAGCTTTCGCTGGACTGGCTGATCCGGAAGCTGCTCGACGCCGGCCTCTACGCTGCCATCGACGGTATCGGCAACGTCTTCGGCACCAGCGCGAAGCCGGGACCGAAGCTGCTGGCGGGATCGCATCTGGAGAGCCAGAACTACGCCGGCTGGCTCGACGGTCCGCTCGGCGTCGTCTATGCGCTCGAGGCGGCACGCGTCCTGAACGCCGATCCCTCGTTCGAAGGCGCGGTCGAGGTCGCCGCCTGGTGCGACGAGGAAGGACATTTTGGGCATTTCCTCGGCTCACGCTCCTATGTCGGTCAGGTGACCGAGGCCGACATCGATGCTGCCCGCGACCGCACCAGCGGCCGCACCATGCGCGACGCACTCGCCGACATGGGGCTCGCAGGACGTCCGCGCATCACCGCCCCGCCCGGCCGGCACGTCGGATATCTGGAGGCGCATATCGAGCAGGGCGACACGCTCGAAAGTGGCCGCCTCGCGATCGGCGTCGTGACCTCCATCGTCGGCATCTGGCAATACCGGATCAAGTTCGTCGGCGAGCAGAACCACGCCGGCACCACGCGCATGGCCGTGCGAAAGGATGCGGGCCTGGCGCTGGCCAAATTCTGCGTCGCGATCGACGAGCGTTTCCCTGATGCCTGCGGCCCGCGCACGGTGTGGACCACCGGTCGCATCACGCTCGATCCCGGCGCACCCAGCATCATTCCTGGCGGCGCGGAAATACTGTTCCAGATCCGCGACGACGACCCGGCGGTCATCGCGCGGCTGGAGCAGTTGCTGCGGACTATGGCGAACGAGGTCAATGCGAAGGGCCCCTGCACTGTCACGGTGGAGAAACTGCGCACCGGCGCGCCGGCCATGATGAACGCCGGCTTTCAGGATGCGATCGAAGCCGCAAGCAAGGCCCTGGCCGGCGGGCGATCGGTCCGCATGCCCAGCGGCGCCGGGCACGATGCGCAGATGCTGGCAACGATCATGCCCGCGGGGATGCTGTTCGTACCATCGATCGGCGGCATCAGCCACCACTGGACCGAGAATACCGCCGATGCCGACATCGTCACCGGCGCGCAGGTGTTCGTCGATGCCTGTCGGCGCATCCTCGGCGGTTAGAACGAGTTTCTCCCCGCGAAAGCGGGGAATTTAGTACGCCACAGCCTGTCGATTGATCCACAAGGGTCTCGGAGTACTGGATCGCCCGTTCAAGGCTGGGCGAAGACAGCGCGTGTGGTCGCAGACACGTCTTCGCATTCTCGCGGCACGTTTCGCCCGAGCTTTGCTTCGTCGCTCCACCCTCAAAGCCGGGAGGGCGCAGGGAAGGCCGGGTGCTGACCTGGCACCCACGGTCCGCTGTGCGAAAGGCACACGCAGAAAACTGCACAGCGGCATACAGGTGAAGCCCAACACACGGCCTTCCCTGCGCAGTGGTTTGACGGCTTATGCCGCGCTCTCCTGGGAGCCGAATTCCTTCTGGCCTCCCTCGCCCTCGTAGAAGTCACGGACACCGCGCCGGTTGACGCCAATGCCGCATCCGCAAGAGCTTGACCGTAGCAACGACGGCCAGGACCACACGTCTATATTTTGGCCTTCGGTGAAACACGCCGAAACTACAAAAACCCTTTGAAATAAGCCTTTTTCGACTAGCCTGTTTCGGGGCGCTTCGGCGGGTTTCGTCAAAACTAGGGCCCGGCCCTAAGCCTTTCAGCGTCCGCACGACAAACTGGAAGTCCCAAAGCCGAGCCCTTTGGTCCCAAGCCTTAGGAGCCGAAACCGAAATGGATACTACCATCACCCCTGCCCCCGCTGGCAAGCGCGCCCGCAACGGCAGCATGATCCTGACCGATCGCCTCTGCCAGAAGCGCGTCGCCAAGCGGATCAAATTCTACGATCGCAAATGCCCCGGCCTCTATGTCAGCATCACCACGGCTGGCGTGGCGACCTTTTCCTTCAAGTTCACCGATCGGGCGACCGGCAAGCAGCGAACCGGCTGGCTCGGCCTCTATAACCCCGAGACCTTCACCGTCGAGGACGCCCGGAGCAAGGTCTACGGCCTCAAGGGCATGGGCGGCGACGCGATGGCCGAGACCTTCCGCGACCGGAAAGAGCGGCAGGCGAAGCGGGGCAAGACGGTCGACGAGATCATCGAGGAGCGGATCGCGTGGATGCAGACGCCGGTTCGCAAGGCGGACGGCGACATGCGGCCCCGGCTGGAAAGCTGGGAAAACACCGCGAGCCATCTGCGCCGCTTCATCGGCTCGAAGCTGGGCCGGAAGATCGCAGCCGACGTCACCCGAGGCGACATTCAGGCGTTGTCGGACGACATCGTGGCGGGTCGGCACGGCGGCAAGCCGTCGGTCAGCAACGCGCGTCACATGCGCAAGGCAGCATCGGGCATGTTCCGGTGGGCGTTGCGGCGCGAGTACATCACCGCCAACCCGTGCAGTGATCTGGAGCCGCTCGATCCGGAGCATCCGCGCACCCGCGTCCTGAGCGAGGACGAGATCAGGATTTTCTGGCACGGCCTCGACCGCGAGGACCTGATGACGCCATGGGACCGGAGGACCCGGCTCGCGCTCAAGTTGGAGCTAGCCACCATGCTGCGCTCCGCCGAACTGCTCGGCGCGCATCGCAACGAAGTGATCGACCTCGACGGCGAGCAGCCGCGTCTCGACGTGCCACTCAAGCGGGTCAAGAAACGGCGGGTGATCCAACAGCCGCTGTCTAGCCTCGCGGTGGAGATCATCAACGAGGCCTTGAAGGGCAACAACAAGGATTTCGTATTCGCCAGCCCGCTCGACAACAAGCCGATGCACCGCAAGGCGATGGCCGACGCGCTGCGTGGCGACAAGCGCAAGGGCAAGGTGAGAACGCCCGGCATCTGCCAGTTGCTAGGGTTGAAGCCGTTCACGCCGCACTATCTGCGGCGGACAGCGGCGAGTTGGGCACGCCGGATCGGTCAGCCAATGGCGAAGATTGCGCTTTGCTTGGATCATCGCGTTACGATGGAGGACGGCATCAAGCTGCCACCCGTCACCGGCAAGCACTACGTCCACGCCGAGGAGAGCGAGGTGAAAGAGAAGCGAGAAGTCCTGCAGGCGTGGGCCGCAGAACTACGGCGGATCATCGCCGAGCCTGCGCCTGCGATGTCCGCGAAAGCCGACTTGCGCCTCGTCGCCTGACCGCTCAGTGCATCACCGATAGGTCAGAGAAAACGAAATGGCCGCAGATTGCTCAGCGGCAGTTAGGTCATGCTGATCGCCGCGAGCGCCATGCAAACGAAGTATATACCCGCCATTCAGAAAGCGACGATCCGGGCCGTGCTCCTACCGTCCATGGTCTCCCTCCACATGGGCTGGCCCCGACACCAAGGGCAATGGGCGAAGCTGGGTCGGAGCCAGTCTTGCCGTCCATTGTTCAAAATGGACGGAAAGCCAACAAACTTGCCGGTAGCCACGTTGCATGTAGGGCGCGATCCGCCTGTCGGACGGAATTAGTCGCAGCGGCGCTCCCTGCGCGTAACCATGCGGCCATCACGTTCGACCGTGACGGTCTCCGTGCGGCAGCGCTGTCTTGGGCCGACGGTAACGCCTCCCGGACCGACGCCAACTGTCGTGTCGCGGTCGTAGCGGTCGCGGGCCCTGTAGTCACGGTCCCTGTAGTAGCGGTCCTCGCGGTCCCGCCCGATCTGAACATCAACGCCTTGGGCCATCTTGGCGTCTCGGGCGTTGGCCGGAATGGCGAACGGGGTAGTTGTCAGCGCCGCTGCGGTCGCGGCCAAAACAAGAGCGATCTTCAACATGTGCGAGTGCTCCGTTGGGGTTGAACGGGTGTAACGGGAGCGAACTCCGACCGTTCCTGCCGTAGGCGACGGCCCTTCCTTACGGGGCTCCAAATCTGCCCTCACCAAGCGGTTGGCGATCGTCGGCGGCCGTTACTACCGCTTTTTGCGTCCCCCAAAGGTCACCGGCCCGATGTCCAGCGGCTTGCCATTTGTTCTCATTTCGTTCACGGTGGGATGGGATCGGACGCGGCAGGGCCACCCGGTGACCGCTGTCCTCCGGGGGATCGAAAAGGCCCTTGGCAGAGGGGGAAAGCCATGCAGCTTGATGACTTGCGGCGCGAGATCGAGCACATGCGAGCGCGAGTGCAGCGGCAGCGAGTAGAAATCCGACAGCTTCAACGCGCGGGAATTCCGAGCGCATCGGCGGAAGCTCTGTTGGATCGAATGCTAGACAAGATCGACGAACTGTGCGCCGAGCGGGACCGGCTCAAGAAAGAGCAGCCGCCGCCTGCCAAGGGCCGTGTCTTAGGTGGACGGTCGTGGTGACCGAGCGTCCCAATGCTACGACGAACGGACGACCATTCACCGTGGATAAAGGCCCTCAAGAGCATTTTCACGGCACGAAAAACTATATTCGCTGAACTAATGTGCCTTACTCCGAGACGCGAACAGGATCGGGCACATGGAATTGAACGAATTACTTTTGGGTAAGGGCATTGATCCGCGCGGCGTTATCGTGTTTCGCCACCGTCCCAAGGAGCCGGAGTTAAACAAAGTATTTCCGCTGTTGGCAGCGGATCGGCCAGACTTGTTCAACGCCTATCAACAAACCCACGGCGAAAAGATCGAGAAGGCCATTTTGTCAGCGAAACATGTGGCTGCATTCATTCGACACGGGTCCGGGAAGGCGTTGTTCGTCGGCCTGTACGAGATCGGGAGATCACGCCCTCTTACGCAAGCACAATACTGGCAGGTCCCGGCTCTTGCCGAATTAAAGAAATTGGGAATGCATGGATACATGACTGGCGGCCGACCGACTTGTCTGTGGTTCGACCTGAAATGGATGGATTTCTATTCGGACTGGAAGGGCAAGTTAATTGTGGATTGGCCGCCGCCTGAGCGATCTTGGTGGCGGCGCGCCGATCGCAATAGAATATCCGTTCACGCCGTCCTAGAAGACAGTGCGCTCGATGCGGCAATGCAGAAATGGAACGAACTGGATCTCACGTGGGACCAACTCAGTATCTTGCCAAAGCGTTGGCAGGCGAAGCTCGCGGAGTGGCGGGGCATCTACTACATTTTCGACAGATCGGATGCGAAGGGCTACGTCGGCTCGGCCTATGGCTCGGAAAACCTGTTGGGTAGGTGGCGGCAATATGGGGCTTCCGGACACGGCGGGAACAAGTTGTTGCGGCAGCGCGACCCCAAAAATTTTCGTTTCACCATCCTAGAACTCGTTTCCCCCACGATGCCGCCCGAAGAAGTTCAATTGCTCGAAGGTAATTGGAAAGAGCGGCTGCACACGCGCCAACCCTATGGCCTGAATGACAACTAGACATGTGCAATCTCTACAGCGTCACCACGAACCAAGAGGCGATCCGCGCTCTATTTCGCGTAGTCAATCGGTACGTCGGCAATCTCGCCCCGATGCCCGGCGTGTTTCCGGACTATCCGGCTCCGGTGATCCGTAACAGCGATGCTGGCCGCGAGAGCATCTACGCGGCTGGCCCAAGCACGAGACCGGCATTACTTGCGGAGCACGCGCCGGAGCCAGCCCGAAGGCATGGCATGTGGTAAGTCGCTTCGGCTGACCATTGTTGCTAAGCTCACCGGCCTTGAACGGGCGAGGGAACAGAGCAATGGAACACCGCAAGCGCGCTTTGCTTTGCATGGCATGTTTCTCTTTTTGGTCGGTCTTTTAACGGGCTTGGTCGAAACCAATCTGAACAACCCCCGAATGGGCCTAGCGGCACATCTCGAAGGCGTCATGAATGGAACGTTTCTTGTTGCGCTTGGTGCGATTTGGTCCGAAGTAATACTAGGGCCGCCGCAGAAAACCGTCGCATATTGGACAGTGTTGTATGGCACGTACGCCAATTGGGCTGTGACAACCTTGGCCGCGATATGGGGTACGGCCGCGATGTCCCCCATCACGGCGACCGGTCACAGCGCACAGCCGTGGCAAGAAGCCGTCGTAACCGTGGGCTTTGTTTCAGTTGGGCTGTCGATACTTACAGCCACCATCCTGGTATTGTGGGGTCTACGAAACGCAGCGCTCAGGGAACCTAGCAGCGAGAATGTCTAGAGCGGCAGCTTTCCTTGGACTGCTGCCCTAGGACCGCAAGGGAATGCGCGCGGGGATGAGCCGAAGATGTTGCAGCGACCATTGTCGGATGATGCGCTTAGGATCGTAATGCGCGGCGCGGACAAGGAAGATAAGGCGGCGGCGTAGGCCGCGCCCTGCATCATTTTCTCTTGCTTGCCGAAGCCTTCCGAGTGGCGTCGATTACGATGATTTCTGAGGCCCGCTCGCCATTCTTGAGACGTTCATCTCGAATGCGTTTGACCTCATTCAGCTTATTGCCAAGATCACCGTAGTCGATGATCACAAACAGACCAAATTCGGTTTGTGAGGCAGCCTTATAGAATTCCAACTGCCTCTCATAGCCGTGAACGACGGTGCCGCCTGATCGTTTCATCTCGACCAACACGCGGGCCTGATAACCACTTGAGAATTTGAAATCGATCGGTCCTCCACCCATGTTGGCTTCGGGCGAAATATCCAAATCGTTCGCTTTGCAAAATGCGTCTGCGATCGCATAGTAGATAAGCTGTGAGGCGCGCTCTTTCTTCGGTTTGCTTCCGACCCAAAGCTCCTCCCATAAATTGCCTGCTTCCACGTGCCGCTTGAATTGGGTGATGGTATCTTTCACTACGCGCGGAAGCTTCAAATCGTAGGAGGTTGCCTGCTTGAGATCAGCAAATCCGTTCCCGATGATCGCTTTGAGGCGATAGTAACCGAGTGCGTCCAAGTTCGGATCATAGTTGCCGACATTCGCTTTGACAGCCGCCAAGAAGAAGTCGAAATCGGCTTGCGATCCCATCGCCGCGTAACGAAGCGCATCTTTTCGATCCGCTACCGTGGGCCTGGCAATGCTGCCCAAAAACCGGTTTACGCGGTCACGGATGCGCGCGTTTTCCATCGCGGCGCGCTCCCAATCATTGGCAATGGGTAGCTCGCGCACAATGTCCATAGGAATAAGGACAATGGGCACCTCGCGACCATTCCTGCTAACGAACTTCGGCAGCATGTGACCCATGCCGATCTCGAACGAAAACAGCGGCACTCCATTCGCCGTGCAGAAGTCCTCCGTAATCGCCGCTAAGTCCTCAAGTATGACCGTCGTGGTCATATCGCTGATCGTATCGGGGCCTACGTCCTCTTCGAAAAATCCCATTAACGAGATCATCTCGGGATCGCTTGCGCCTAGTGTAATGATCTCCTTACTCGTGCGGAGGAGCGCTTCGCGAATGCCCTCAGGCCGGGAGCCACCAGATCGGCTGCTTCCGCCATAGCCCAACCCATTCTCAGAGCCTGACCGAAAAAGGGTGAGCGGTTTTGGCCGGCTTGTGATTCCTTCGGATTTGCAAAGATTCGAGGGAGGACACCATGCCGTGGACCAAAACCGCTCGCATCCAGTATCAGCGCGATGGACTGCGTTACGCAAGCGATCTGACCGATGCCGAATGGGCGCTGATCGCCCGGAAGATGCCGC
>NZ_JADPKU010000025.1:0-1701 GCF_023074095.1 Bradyrhizobium sp. 137 | reverse complement strand
AACGGCGGTACGGCGGTCAACGTCACCTTCGGCGACGGCACCAACGGAACGGTCAAGACCCTCGATCAACTCAACACCGCGCTTCAGGCCAACAACCTGTCTGCCACGATCGACGCCAACGGCCTGCTGACGATCTCGACCACCAACGACTACGCGTCCTCGACGCTTGGCTCGACGACTGCGGGTGGTGCGATCGGCGGAACGCTGACCTCGTCGCTGACGTTCTCGACGGCTTCCACCCCGGTCGCGGACACCGTTGCCCAGACGGCCCGTGCCAATCTGGTCAATCAGTACAACAACATCCTGAACCAGATCGACACGACCGCGCAGGACTCCTCGTTCAACGGTGTCAACCTGCTCAACGGCGATCAGCTCAAGCTGGTGTTCGACGAGACCGGCAAGTCGAGCCTGAACATCACCGGCGTGACCTACAATTCCAAGGGTCTGGGCCTCGCCGCGTTGACAAACGGCGTCGACTTCATCGACAACGCTGCCACCAACAAGGTGCTGACCAACCTGAACAACGCGTCGAGCACGCTGCGTTCGGAAGCTTCCGCGCTCGGTTCGAACCTTTCGGTGGTGCAGGTGCGTCAGGACTTCAACAAGAACCTGATCAACGTGCTGCAGACCGGTTCGTCCAACCTGACCCTGGCCGACACCAATACTGAAGCGGCGAACAGCCAGGCGCTGTCGACCCGGCAGTCGATCGCGGTCTCCGCGCTGTCGCTGGCCAACCAGTCGCAGCAGAGCGTGCTCCAACTGCTCCGCTAATCGCGCACGACATCGCAGGCAAGATCTGGCGGCGGGGCTTCGGCCCCGCCGTTTCCTTTATGCGGTTGTATGAAGACGTCGTGCAGTGAGACGTAGACGGGCATTCGAATGCAGCCAATTGCTCACTCTGAGTTATGGTTGACAAGTAGCAAACACATCGCCACTGCACGAAAAAGCACCATCTTATCATGACGATACACGAGGGCGTGATCCGGATACGATCGCGCATATGGTGAATCCGCACAAGGACTGCAGCGACACGCTTCATGCTTTGTTAGCCCCAAAAGTTCACCCTCCCGGCATCGATTAATCCTAATCGAAGTTTGTTGCGTTGCGTACCAGAAGGGTAACACTCAATGTCCGGTATCGTCCTCTCCTCGTCGGTTCGTCAGAACCTGCTCTCTCTCCAGTCCACCGCCGATCTGCTCGCCACCACACAGAGCCGTCTGTCGACCGGCAAGAGCGTCAACTCGGCTCTGGACAATCCCACCAACTTCTTCACGGCACAGTCGCTCGACAACCGCGCCAGCGACATCAACAATCTGCTCGACGGCATCGCCAACGGCGTGCAGGTGCTGCAGGCTGCCAACACCGGCATCACCTCGCTGCAGAAGCTGATCGACAGCGCCAAGTCGATCGCCAACCAGGCGCTTCAGACCACCGTCGGCTATTCCACCAAGTCCAACGTCTCCACCACGATCGCCGGTGCGACAGCTTCGGATCTGCGTGGCACGACCAGCTACACCAGCGCGGATGCGCTGAGCAACGTGCTCTACAGCGGTGCGGCCGGCGGTGTAACCGCTGCTGCGTCCGGTACCAAGCTCGGTGGCGTTCAGGGCACGAATACGGGAACCGTCATCAACGCTGCGACCACTGGTGCGAGCCTGCTGAACGGCACAGCGACCGCTGGCGACGCCAACGCCGGCGTTG
>NZ_JADPKU010000032.1:0-1703 GCF_023074095.1 Bradyrhizobium sp. 137 | reverse complement strand
GGGCTCTGACTCACTTTTGATGCAGTTTTGGGAACGTCTGGCGCTTTGATTGCGAGGAGAATCAGCGCCATGCAGCAGGCACTCCAGCGCTCCAGTCTGGTGCCGAGTGGGTTTGTTGTAGAGAGTGCGTACTTTGAAGGTGATAAGGCCGTTATTGCGGTTCGGGCGTCGGGAAGCGTTGGTCTGTGCCCATCTTGCGGAACGGTTTCCCGGCGCGTCCACAGCCGGTACCGGCGCCGTGTAACCGATCTTCCCCTTTCGGGACGGATCGTACAGCTTCTGGTCATTGCTCGTCGCTTCCGTTGCGACGCCGTCCTATGCGGGCGCCAAATCTTCACCGAGCGCTTCGCCGAAGGGGTACTGGCACCATCGGCGCGACGCACAGCAAGGCTGGATTCTATCGTCCATCACCTCGGCCTGGCGCTCGGCGGTCGACCGGCAGCAGGCTTCGCAAAACGGCTGATGCTGCCGGTGAGCAAGGACACGCTCCTTCGCGTAGTTCGGCGCCGTAGCCGTCCGCCGGCTGATCGGCTCAGGATTATCGGCATTGATGATTGGGCCTGGCGGCGCAATCATCGATACGCCAGCATCGTCTGCAACTTAGAGCGGCGCCGGGTAGTCACCCTGCTCCCGGATCGGGAGCCGGCAACTGCCCAAGCCTGGCTCGCTGCTCATCCCACGATCGCGATCGTTGCCCGTGACCGCGGCGGAGGATATGGCGAAGCGACAGCAAAAGCCTTGCCGCACGCGGTACAGGTCGCAGATCGCTGGCATCTGATGGAGAACGCCAGTCGCGCCTTCCTCGATGCCGTTCGCAAATCGATGCGCCAGATACGCACAGTGATCGGTGCGACGACGATTGATCCCAAGCTGCTAACAGCCGCAGAGCGGATCCAGTATGAGGGTTATCTGCACCGCGAGGAGACCAATGCGGCTATCCTGGCTCTGTCGAAGAACGGCATACCCATCAAGCAGATCGTGCGCCAGACTGGTCACAGCAGGAAGCTGGTACGACAGGTGATCCGGGGCGAAAGAAACGATGTCTTCCGGACCCGGCAAAGTTCGTTGGACTTGCATTTGCCATGGCTCGACGATCAGTGGGCATCCGGCTGCCGCAACGGAGCTGAACTTTGGCGCCGGTTAACGGGGCGCGGCTTCCGAGGCTCGCTCCGCGTCATCAGCGAGTGGGCGACCCGCAGGCGACGGGCCGAAAAAGCCGACGCACAAAATCTTGCGCGGATCCCGTCAGCCAGAACAATTGCGCGCCTCATGACAATCGGGCGGGATTTGCTTACGAAAGCGGAGTCCGTCACGGTCGCGGCAATCGAAGCTGGCGTACCAACGCTGGTCGAGGCACGCGAGATCATCGCGGAGTTCCACAGGATGATCCGGCGCAAGGCCGAAGCAGGGCTCACGCTGTGGATCGAACGCGCCCGTGCCAGTCTTGTTGCCTCGTTCGCCAGCGGCGTCGCAAAGGATGAAGCGGCGGTTCGGGCGGCAATCACTTCGCCTTGGTCCAACGGGCAGACTGAAGGTCAGATCACCCGCCTCAAGCTCGTGAGACGACAGATGTACGGTCGCGGAAAAATCGATCTGCTTCAGGCCAGATTAATCGGGGCAGAATAATCGGAGCTGCACCAAAATTGCGTCAGAGCCCCTTTTGGATGCCGATAGGGGGTCCCAGTCGAACGCCGATTGACAGC
>NZ_JADPKU010000029.1:0-1708 GCF_023074095.1 Bradyrhizobium sp. 137 | reverse complement strand
GTCCCAAAGGGCGTGAACGAAGTCTTCGCCAGCCTCGAGTCGAACGTAGATGATCTCCTCGATCTTCCCTCTCATTCCTAGCCTTTTCTTCATGTCATAGACCTCCAGATGACAAGGTAAAACGCCTGAACCCCTCAGTCGCACACCTTTGATAGCTGATAGCCGCCCCGGGGGTTCTGCCGGGACACTACGGGATTCCGTAGCGGAATTTCCGCAATGTGGCGGTTCGCAAGGACGAAAGTCTTTGCCGGTGCCGGAGAATGCGACGTTTTTATACGATCAAGCATCGCCTCTGGGATCAAACGAGCAAAGCACCAGATCGCGTGGACTCTTGGAATTGGGCGAAGGTGGGCACGACAGGGTGGACACGCCGGTGGTGTTGCTAGGTATGGAGGACGGCCGTTACGCGGAGCTGGGCGCCGAGGTGCTTGAGATCGGTCGCGATGGTGGCGAGCGTCTCGGCGGCGCAGCGGAGCAGGATGGCACCTTCTTCTGGAAAGGGATGTCTCCGGGGGTGGCAAGGAGATAACGACACGTGAAGGAGGTTCGGCTTGCTGTTCGGCGACAGATTGCGCGCGTGCCATCGGTCAGGTGCAACGACCTGCAATCGCAGACGATCAAGCGGCTCGCGGGCTGGCTGATCGTCTGGTGGTAATTGAGGGTAGCGCGCCATGCGCAGGCTGCGAAGGTCGAGCAGCATCTGCATGGCAGAGTGCCGGCGCTGTCCTTCAAAAGCTGAGTGGCGAAACTGTGAAGCTTCGGCGAGCGCATGACGTGACGTTACCAGTCCACTTGCCTTTCGACCACGGATTACCCCATCCGCTGGCTGTCGATATCCGCGACTTTGGGGAAAACCACCTCCGACCAGCGTAATCGGGTGGCATAGACTGTTGTCAATGATGTGCGGCTTCTTTTGGCTCAGAAACACCACCTTGGCGATGCGCTCCGGGATCGAGCTGTGGCCGAGCGTCACGCCCCTGCGGATTCCGGGGATCGCGGGCAGGGATTCTGATTGAACGCGACCATGCAGTCCGATCGAAGGCGGCCACCTGTTCCGACGAAGGCGGCCGGGGGTGTCGTTGCCGGCAGTTGGGTCATGTTTTCTTGGTTGCGTCAAGATAGGCGCGCTGCGCAGTGATCTTTCGCATGCTGTCTCCCTTGAGTGCGAGGCGGTGGGCATTGTGAATGATGCGATCCAATATCGCGTCACCGAGAGTGGGATCGCCGAACACGTCAGAGTACCCCTATTCTTGAGCGGGTCGTGTCTCACGTCACGATCACCGACCCGCATCATTTTCTGTTTGGGCACCGCTTGAGGTGCTCAAGGAGCGGTCGGGGCGCGGTCCTGCCTACGTCGTTGTTGCGCTGCCGGACGGCCGGCCGCGGGCGGTTCGGATCGCGTCGACGGATCTTGCCGAGAACGCCGATCACGCCCCACCCGAACGCTGCCGATCTGCCGCGCATCAGTGCACGTACGCTGATCCCATTGATGCAACATTTGAGCGCGAGTCTCAGCCTTCTCGACGAGAAGGTGATTCGCGATGACCCACCGACCGCTTCCAGGTCGCGTTGCGTATCGACCACTGCCGACGTTGGCAAATCCACCCGGCCGCCCGACGGCCGACATTCCGCGCCTGTGGCCGAATCTATCGACCGCGACGCAAACCCAGATCGCTCAAATCCTCGCCACGCTGCTGCGGCGAATGCA
>NZ_JADPKU010000086.1:0-586 GCF_023074095.1 Bradyrhizobium sp. 137 | reverse complement strand
ACGAAGCGTTTGCAGAAGTGCGGGCGAGCTTCGATCGGTTCTGCCTTGCGGCTGGGATCGAGGCGCTCGGCACGATGATGGAGGCGGATGTCACGGCGGCCTGCGGGCCGCGCCACGGTCGCGATGCGGCGCGGCGGGCGCACCGTTGGGGCCGAACGCGGGGACGGATCGGCTTCCACGGCGGCAAGATCGAGGTCGAGCGCCCGCGGGTCCGGGGCGTAGACGGCCGCGAGGTCACGATCCCGAGCTGGGAAACGGCGGCGCAGGAGGACTGGCTCGGTCGCTGGGCGATGAACCTGATGCTGATCAATGTGTCGACGCGCCGGTTTGGCCGCGCCGTCCGGCTGCCCCGAGGGTGACGTGCCGGCACCGTCTGGATCGGGGGTGTCGAAGTCGGCGGCGTCGCGGAGGTTCGTGGCGCTATCGGCGGCGCGGCTGGCCGACTTCATGGCTGCCGATCTGTCCGCGCTCGACCTTCTGGTGGTCCAAATCGACGGGCTGCATCTCGGCGACGATCTCGTGCTGGTCGCCGCGATCGGGGTTGACGGCGAAGGCAACAAGCATCCGCTGGCGCTGGTGGAAGGGG